>JAFMQP010000265.1 GCA_017354575.1 Acidothermales bacterium
TGAACTCAGGGTCCTCGAGGTGCTTGGTGTAGTCGAGCGCCCAGGCCGCCTTGTCGGTGATGGACGGCACCTCGCGGTACATGTTGAACAGCTCGCCCTCGTCCAGGCCGAGGCTCTCGCAGATGTACTGGAACGTGTGCGTGTGCACGGCCTCCTCGAACGCCTGCCGCAACAGGTACTGCCGGCACTCCGGGTTGGTGAGGTGCCGGTACACGGCGAGCACGATGTTGTTCGCGACCAGGCTCTCCGACGTCGCGAAGAAGCCCAGGTTGCGACGCAGCATCAGCCGTTCGTCGTCGCTCAGTCCGCCCGAGGACTTCCACATCGCGATGTCGGCCTGCATGGACACCTCCGTCGGCATCCAGTGGTTGCTGCATCCGGCGAGGTACTTCTGCCACGCCCACGTGTACTTCAGCGGCAGCAGCTGGTTGACGTCGGCGCGCGCGTTGATCATCGCCTTGTCGTCGACACTGACGCGCGCCGCTTCCCTGTCGATGGTGTCGTCGCTCACTGGCATGCCTCGCAGTCCGGGTCGTCGATCGAGCATGCGGGCGCGACCGCGACGGCGTTGAGCCTGCCGTCGGCGTGGGCGAGCGTGCTCTTCTCCACGTGTGTGGCGCTATGCGTGCGCAGGTAGTACGTCGTCTTCAGCCCGCGCCGCCACGCGTACCGGTACAGCTCGTCTAGCGCACGTCCGTCCGGCTCGGTGACGTACAGGTTGAGCGACTGCGCCTGGTCGATCCACTTCTGCCGGCGCGACGCGGCGTCGACGAGTCGACGCGGCTCCACCTCGAATGCGGTGGCGTACAACGACTTCAGCTCATCGGGTATCCGGTCGATCGGAGCGAGCACGCCGTCGAAGAACTTCAGCTCGCTCACCATCATCTCGTCCCAGAGGCCGCGTTCCTTGAGGTCGGCGACGAGGTACGGGTTGACGACGGTGAAGTCGCCGGACATGTTCGCCTTCACGAACAGGTTGCGGTACAACGGCTCGATCGACTGGCCGACGCCGCAGATGTTGGAGATCGTCGCGGTCGGTGCGATCGCCATCAGGTTCGAGTTGCGCAAGCCCACGGTGCGGACGCGGCCGCGCAACGCCTCCCAGTCGAACGTGGTCGTGCGGTCGACGTCCAGGTCTCCCCCGCGGGCTTTCGCCACCAGGTCGAGCGAGTCGATCGGCAGGATCCCTTGCGACCACAGCGATCCGTGGAACGTCTCGTAAGCACCGCGTTCCTCAGCGAGTTCGGCGGACGCCGCGATCGCGTGGTAGCTGATCGCCTCCATCGAACGGTCGGCGAGCTCGACGGCCGCGTCGGACGCGTACGGCACGCGGAGCGCGAACAACGCGTCCTGGAAGCCCATCACGCCGAGCCCGACCGGCCGGTGCCGCAGGTTCGAGCGCCGCGCCTCCGGGACGGTGTACATGTTGACGTCGATGACGTTGTCCAGCATCCGGACAGCGATGCGTACCGTACGGCACAGGCGTTCGGCGTCGAGCCCGTTCGCGTCGATGTGCCGGGCCAGGTTGACCGAGCCGAGGTTGCAGACCGCGATCTCGTCCACCGACGTGTTGAGTGTGATCTCGGTGCAGAGGTTGGACGAGTGGACGACGCCGGCGTGCTGCTGAGGCGAACGCAGGTTGCACGCGTCCTTGAACGTCAGCCACGGGTGGCCGGTCTCGAACAGCATGGTGAGCATCCGTCGCCACAGCTCGACGGCACGCACCCGCCGGAACACCTTGATCTCACCGCGGTCCGCGGCCCGCTCGTACGCGACGTACCGCTCCGCGAACGCGAGCCCGTACGCGTCGTGCAGGTCGGGCACCTCGTCGGGCGAGAACAACGTCCACTCCGCGTCGGCCTCGACCCGTTGCAGGAACAGGTCGGGCACCCAGTTCGCGGTGTTCATGTCGTGCGTGCGGCGGCGTTCGTCGCCGGTGTTCTTGCGCAGGTCGAGGAACTCCTCGACGTCGATGTGCCACGTCTCGAGGTACGCGCACACCGCGCCCTTGCGCTTCCCGCCCTGGTTCACGGCGACAGCGGTGTCGGCCGCGACCTTCAGGAACGGCACGACGCCGGACGACGTGCCGTTGGTCCCGCCGATGTGCGCGCCGATGCCGCGCACCGGCGTCCAGTCGTTCCCGAGCCCGCCGGAGTACTTCGCCAGCAACGCGTTGTCGCGGATGCCGGAGAAGATGGCGTCGAGGTCGTCGTCGACGGTGGTGAGGAAGCACGACGACAGCTGCGGCCGCACGGTGCCGGCGTTGAAGAGCGTCGGCGTCGAGCACATGAAGTCGAACGACGAGAGCAGCTCGTAGAACTCGACGGCGCGGGCGTCGCGGTCGTCCTCTTCGAGCGCGAGCCCCATGGCGACCCGCATGAAGAACGCCTGGGGCAGCTCGTAACGCCGGCCGTCGCGGTGCAACAGGTACCGGTCGTAGAGCGTCTGCAGGCCGAGGTAGGTGAACGCATGGTCGCGCTCCGGCCGGATCGCCGCGCCGAGCCGGCCGAGGTCGAACGCCGCGAGCCGCGGGTCGAGCGCGCCGAGTGCGATACCGCGGTCGACGTACGCCGCGAGGTACTCGGCGTACCGCCTCGCCATCTCCCCCTGGCTCGCCTCCCGCGGCTCCCCGGCGAGGAAGCTCAGCGCCTCACGCCGCAGCTTGTCGAGCAGCAGCCGCGCGGTGACGTAGCTGTAGTCCGGCTCGGCCTCGACCAGGGTGCGGGCCGCGAGCACCGGCGCGAGGGCGAGCTCGTCCGCGCTCATGCCGTCGTAACTGTCGCGGACGGTCTCGTCGTACACGCGGCCGGCGTCCACGTCGGCGAGGCCGGCGCACGCCTCCTGGATCACCAGCCGCAGCCGGGACACTCCGGGCACGGGTCCGGTCTTGTCCGGCGCGTCGTCGGCCGCGCGCCGCCTGGCATGCTCCTCGCGGTACAGCACGTACGCGCGGGCGGCCTTGTGGTGGCCGCCGCGCATGAGCGCCAGCTCGACGAGGTCCTGGATGTCCTCGACGTGCACGCGGTGGTCGAACGCCGCGCGGCGTGCGAGGGCGTCACGCACCTGCCCGGTGAGCTCGGCGACGATCGTCCACACCCGCGTGGACGCGCCCGCGTCCGCGCCCTCGGTGGCGATGAAGGCCTTGCCGATCGCCACGGCGATCTTGGTCTCGTCGTACCGGACGCCGCCGCCGTCGCGGCGTACCACGACGACGTCGGCTCCTGTCGATGTTGCCTGGGTCACTGCCCGTCTCCTCGGGTGCTCGTCCGGTCCGGATCGAGTCGCCCGCGGCCCGGGGGCGGGCACAGCGAGTACGGCAGCGCAGCACGCACGGCGGACGCCGCGCGTCCGCCGAAGTGATGTCCGCCTGGCCCACCCACGAGGCCACGGGACGACTCGCGCGCCGCCGGCGGCGGTGCGCGTACCGATGGCAGGTCTTCGGACTCACGGGCAGCCGGTAGCTATGCGCTACCGGTCCTACTGGCCGTCGCTTCCCAGGCCACACGGCCCAGTGCTCGACCCGCTCGTGCCCAGGGGCGCGGAACACGAGCTGGTGACGGCGGTCGTTCCCGTTCACCGCTGCGGGGCAGTCCCGGACTCGCACCGGGTTCCCTCTCGCCTCCGCCGAGCCGGCGTGCCCGGCGGAACCATCAGCAGGAAGAACGCTACATCTAGGGGCCGGCAAAGCCACGCAACCCAAGATGGGCGTGTCGTGCCGCCTGCGTGCTGCCCGTCAGGCATCGGCGTCGGCAGGTGCGGCCGTGGGGTCGTCGCCCGCGACGAAGGCACGGGCCTGCGCCTCGATCGCGGCGGCGCCGAGGGCGGTGGCCCAGCGAGCGACCTCCCCGGCCAGCAGGACGGCCGACGCCTCGTCACCGACGTCCCTCGCGAGGACGGCGAGGAGCAGCTGCTGGGTCAGCGTGCCAGGGACATTGCCCGCGCCGGCGCCCAGCGACGTCGCTCTGGTCCAACGCTTCGCCGCGAGGTCGCGGTCACCCTCGTCGTGGTCGTGGGTACCGAGGTGCCGCAGCGCCTCCCGCGCGAGCAGCGGGTCACCGTCGTCACCGCCCTCACCGGCGGCCAGGGCAGCCTCGTAGTGCGTGGGCGCGGTGTCGCGTTCGGCACACACGTTGTCGAGGATGACGCCGAGGTAGAAACGCGCCCAGCCGTGCCGCGTCCCGCCCGGCGCGTCGGCGCACAGCTTCTCGGCCCGGCACCGCAGCGCGTCGACCGCGGCAGGGTCCTTCCCCCACGGCCCGGGGCTGAACCCGTCCCCGCTGAACACGAGGGACCCGTAGTCGTGCCGCACTCGCACGAACTCGAGGTCCCACACCTCGTCCGGCGCGAGGTGCGCGCGCAGCTCGTCCGCGACACCCAGTCGCCCGTCCGCGAGCCCGGTGCGGCAGAACCAGTCGCTCTCCAGCGCGACCTCGGCGGCGGCCAGGGCGAGCCGGGCACGGGCGCGGGGGTCGTCAGCGACGGCCGCGTCGAGCAGGTCCGCCGCGGTACGCCACCGGCCCGCACGGGCGAGTTCACGGGCCGCGGCGACCACGTCATCCGCGGAGAGCGCCACCGTCGTCTTAGTCATGCCGGGGAAGGTAGTCATCTGAAAAACTATCCGCAAGAAAACTACCGCGGAGGTGCTAGTGCGCGACTCGGTCGACCCGCACGTCGCGACGTGGTCGAAGGAGCTCGGTCGCTTCGACCCGGTCAAGGAGGCCATCTTCGCCAGGCTCGCGATCCTGTCACGGTACGCCGCCCAGATCCGCAGGGACGCGCTCGACTCGGACAACCTGGCGCACTGGGAGTTCAAGGTCCTGCTGACCCTGCGCCGGCTCGGGCCGCCGTACACGGCGAGCCCGTCCGAGCTCGCCGACCTGCTCGGCCTGACCCGCGGCGCGCTCTCGGCCCGGCTGGGCCCGATGGAGGACGCGGGGCTGATCACGCGGACCATGGACGCCAGCGACCGCCGCCGTGTCCACGTCCGGCTCACCCGCGCCGGCTCGGCGGCGTTCGAACGCCACCTCGACATGGAGGACCTCGGCGAGGGCACCTTGCTCACCGCTCTCACCGCGGACGAGCGACGGACCATCGCCGACCTGCTGCGCAAGCTCGTCGTGTCCGTCGAGGAAGCGAAACGCGGCGGTGCCCGGTGAGGGGCGACCGCCGCGTGTCGGTGTGCGTCAGGACGAGATGAGGCCCTGCGTCTTGCTCCTGGCGTCGTTGAACCGGCGGGTGACGTCGTCCCAGTTGGCGACGTTCCACCACGCTTTGACGTAGTCGGCCTTGACGTTCTTGTACTGCAGGTAGAACGCGTGCTCCCACATGTCGAGCATCAGCAGCGGCACGGTGCCGACCGCGAGGTTGCCCTGGTGGTCGTACAGCTGCTCGATGATCAGCCGCTGGCCGACGGAGTCCCACGCGAGGATCGACCAGCCAGAGCCCTGGATGCCGAGTGCCGACTGCGTGAAGTGCGCCTGGAAGCCGTCGAACGAGCCGAAGAACTCGTCGATCGCGGCGGCCAGTTCGCCGTCCGGCTTGTCGCCGCCGTTCGGGGACATGTTCGGCCAGAAGACGGTGTGGTTGACGTGACCGGCGAGGTTGAAGGCGAGGTTCTTCTGCAACAGGTTGACGGTCTGCAGCTTCTCCGACGCCCGCGCCTCCTCCAGTTGGTCCAGGGCCGTATTGGCGCCCGTGACGTACGTCTGGTGGTGCTTGTCATGGTGCAGTTCCATGATCTGACCGGAGATGTGCGGCTCGAGCGCACCGTAGTCGTACGGCAGGTCCGGCAGCGAGTACTGAGCCA
>JAFMQP010000266.1 GCA_017354575.1 Acidothermales bacterium
TGCTCGATCGTGACCCCGGAGGCGTTGCCGGCGAAGGCGTACAGGTTCTTGTGCTGTCCGTCGAGCACGGCGCCCGGCGCGCCGATGTACGTGTCGCCTGCCTTGGGTGTCACCTGGTTGAACCGGTGGGTACCGATCCTGTGCACGCCGGAGGCGAGCCAGAAGGTGGTGCCCGGCGGATGCTGTGCCGTCACGCGCCTGAGGTCCTGCGACGTCGTCACCCGCACGGCGTCCTTCGGCGGCCGCGTCGGGCCGTCGAGCGCGGCGGCGTTGCCGCAGATGCGCGCCGGCGGCTCGGCCGGAGCCGACGACGAGGCGAATGCGGAACCGTCCGCCGGTGCGGCCTCGTCGCGCGCCGCCCTCATCACCAGCCATCCGGCGTAACCGGCGACGAGCACCCCGACCGCGAGCAGGCCGAGGACGCGAGGGTTCCACCACCACTGCCCGCGGCTGCGTCGTGTCGGGGTGGTTTCGATTGGGGACATGCGCCGGCTTCCCTGTCCTCTCCGAACGATCGGGTGTCGCTAGGCCGCGAGCCGCGCGGGGTTGTGTACCGCGAAGCGGTAGATGCCGAGCAACTGGTCGACGTTGGTCGCCACGTCGAAACGCGTCTCGTAGGTACGTCGCGCCTCGAGGCCGTAGGCCGCGAAGCGATCCGGGTCGCGGTCGACCGCGGTGAAGGCACGGGCGAGCTCGGCGGCGTCGCCCGGTCGGAACAGGACGCCGTCGCGGCCGTCGGTGACGAGATCGGGGAACGACCCGTGCGCCGCGGCGATCGACGGCACCCCGACCGCCATGGCCTCGACGGCCACGAGCCCGAACGTCTCCTCCCACTGGGACGGCAGCACCGCGGCACGGGACGCCGCGAGTACGTCCGTGCACTGCGAGCGGGTGAGATGCCCGAGCACGTCGACGGACGGCCGGTCCTCGGCCCAGCGCCGCACGTCCGGCCCCAGCGGACCGTCACCGGCGACGACCAGCCGCAGGGCGTCGTCACCCGCGACGGCCCGGTAGCGGTCCCAGCCGGCGAGCAGAAGCGGCACGCCCTTGGCGGCGTCGAGCCGGCCGACGTACGCCACCTGCCGGCGCTTCGGCACGTCCGGCAGGCCGACATGCGGTACGAAGTTCGGCTTGACGAACGCGCGGTCGGGCCGCACGCGCAACCCGGCCATCAACCGGCGCTGCGCGGCGGAGATGAAGATGTACGCGGACACGAGCTCGCGCCACGTCCGCCGGTGCACGACGTTCCCGGCGACGACCGGTGCGGTCGCCGCGGCCGAGCCGCGGTAGCAGTGATGACGGAACGCCGGCAGCAGCGAGCCGCCCGCGCAGTCGTGACAGACGGCGCCGGCGCGGAAGAAGTCCCCGCTCGCGCACAGCAGCTTGTAGTTGTGCAGCGTGGCCACGACGGGGACGTGCGCGTCCCGGCACGCATACAGGACGGCCGGGCTCAGCAACGGGAACGTGTTGTGCACGTGCGCGACGTCGGGGCCGAACCGGCGCAGCGTCGCCGCGAGCTCGCGCCGTGCGGCCGGGTTCCACACCACCCGAGCGGGCAGCGTAGCCTTCCGCGTCGCCGGCCAGCCGTCGATGTCGTCGCTTCGGTACTCGAAGCGCTCCACCTCGTGCCCGCGCGCCGTGAGCGCCGCGCTCTCCTGGTCGACGACGCGGTTCTCGCCGCTCGGGGCCGCCGACCGGTACCTGTTGTGGACGACGAGGATCCTCACGACGTCACCCGCCCACGGGTGAGGAAGCGGTGCGCGTTCGGTGTCACCACGAGCGACGCGGCCAGGGTCAGCTCGAGCAGGTACGTCGTCGCGTCGCTGAGGTTGGTCTCGGTGAACGACGCGACGAGGCAGTACACGGCGAGGAACAGTGCGATCGCGCGCCCCGTCCCGGGTGGCCGGAAAGCGGCGGCCACGAGGACGAACAACACGAGCAGACCGTCCACCGCGGCACCGACCAGGCCGAGGTCGTTGTAGGTGGCGAGCCAGTTGCTGTCGATGGGCAGGCCGTTGAACGACTTGTCGGAAAGCCCGCTGCCGAACACGATCTCGAGCGGGGTACGCGGCGCCGCGAGTACCGCGTCCCACACCTTCGTACGCCCGGTGAGCTGACCCACCTGGGACGCGTCCTGCCCGCGCGCCAGCCAGGTGACCACCGCCGACGACACCGTCACCGCACCGCCCGAGAGCACCCCGATGCCCACGCCGAACGCCCGGCGGACGCGCGCACGCGCGAGGAACAGGCTGAGCCCGGCGATGAGCACGCCGGCCACCAGTGCGATCAACGCGGTGCGCGTATGGCTCAGCAGCAGCATGCCGACACCGACGACGACTGCGACGAGCGCCACCGAGCGACGGAGCAGACCGTTGAGCCAGAGGATGATGGAAAGGCCCGCCGCGACGGCGGCGTAGTGGCCGACCTGTGTCCAGGGGATCGGCCAGATGACACCAGCCAGCCGGCCGTCCGTCATCGCGAGCCCCGGGGAGACCACCAGCCCGAGCAGGACCGTGCCCAGCACCACCCAGAGTGCCGCAAGATGGGTCTTGACGAGCAACATGTCCTTGCGGTCCCACCACGGCGTGAGCAACCACAGCACCACGACGAACAATGCGAGCCGGCCCGAGCGGAACATCGCACCGAGGACGAACTCCGCACGCGCGCTGGTCAGCATCGCCTGTACCGGCAGCAAGCCGAGCAGGACCAGGAACAGCGTCGGCCGTACCCGTACTGGCCGGTTCACGCTCAACGCCACGACCAGCGCGCCGATCAGCGAGCTCTGCGTGATGAGCGTGCCGACGACGCCCGGGAGCGGCAGCACCATCGCCGCCTGTCCGTAGAACGTGAGGACGTTCATCAGGAGCAGCACCCAGGCGAGCCGCACGCGCCACAGCCTGCGTTCAGGCAGATCACGGACTCCTGCCTGCAGCTCCCCCGGGCTTACGGCGGTGAGCGTGGTCACCCGCGCCACCCCCCGGCCCACATCACCGGTGACCGCTCCTGAGGGGCGCTCTCGACGGTGGTGGACGGCTGGTCGGCCGGCACGCCCGCGGTCTCGTCGTTCTTGTCGCTGCCGACGAGGATGCCGGCCTCGAGACGCACGCCCGCGAGCCGCACCAGCTCGCCGGTGGTGTGGATGTGTGTTGCCGACGAACGGCCGGCCGTGACGACGGCGACGGCGTACGCCGCCCACGTCGCGAGGTGGTCGGCACCGAGCGCGGCGGACACCGAGGTGAGTGTCAGCACGACTTCGGCGTCGTCCCAGGCGATCCGGAACGTCTCGTCACCGGTGTCGTCCGCGCGCAGCCGGCCGAGCTGCGGCCCGTCGCCGTGCGGTTCGTGCACCGTTACCGGGTCGGGCCGCGTGAGCTCGCGGGCCACGGCGCGACGACCGGACAGGTCGGCGACGAGGACACGCCGCCCGTCGCTCGCCAGCAGCTCGGCCAGCCGGGCCACCACGACCGCGGCAGGCGTGAGGTCGTCGTTCGCGACCACGGCGAGCGTCTTCCGCGCCGACGTCTGCCGGGTGACCAGCTCACGCAGCCGGCGTGCGGCGAGGGCGAGCTCGGCCGGGCTCGACGTACGCGGTGCGACCGGGCCGAGCGCGCGCCACCAGTGGCGGTGCCTGACCCGCGGGAGGCTCAATGTGACGCGGGCACCGAGTGCGTCCGCCACGACCTGCCGTCGCCACAGGCGGTCGGACAGCAGCGCCTGGGCGAGGACGAAGCCGGCGCCGAGGATCAGCCCGGCGCCGAGCCCGGTCATAGCGTCGAGCACGAGCGTCTTCAGCGCCGACCGCGGGACGACGGCGGCCGGGTCGAGGACGTGACTGCTGCTCACCAACGCGGCCGCGGCCTTCTCCGAGTTCAGCGTCTGCTGCAGCTGCGTGACCTGGTCGCTCGCCTGCGACACCGGGGTACCAGGGCCGTTGCCGTTCGACGCGGGCTTCTTGGTGAGCTCGGCCTTCTCCAGCTTCTCCAGCCGGTCCCGCGCCTGCGCGAGCTGCGCGACGACCGGTGCCTGCCGCGCGGTCACCTGGTCCATCCGGAACTCGAGGTACGTCGTACCGAGCGCCTGTGCCAGCCGGACCGCTTCGCCGGCCGTCGGCGCCGTCACCGTGATCAGCAGTACGCGGTCGGTCGGCGAGGCGACGGTGTACTGCCCGAGCAGGTCGTCCGGCGCCTCGTCGAGCCCGAGCCGGTTGATGACCCGTCCGGCCACGGTCTCCGTCTTGGCGAGGCTGACGTCGGTCGCCATCGCGGTCAACGCGTCGTCACCGGGCTGGTGCGTGAGCAGCAGCTTGGTGGACGCGACGCCGGCGGGCGGCAGCACGTGCGGGAACGCGACACCCACGACCAGCCCGACCGCCGCGGTGAAAAGCCACAGCCTGGCGTGCCGGAGCAGGGCGTCCCACAGGTACCTGAGCGTCACCAGGCCGGCCGGGACGGGCCCGGCGAGCTGTTCGCCGTCCGGTCCGCCGTCGACCTCCCACGCCGTGTCGGGTCGTAGCCCTTCACCGTGTTGGATACTCATCCGCGCCCGTTCCCTCGTGTCGCATCGGTGAGCGCCGCTCGTACCCGCGTGGCGGCGGACCGGCCGGCGTGCGGGGCCCGTCCCGTGGTCCTGTCGAACTCGTCCGGGTCGGCGACGACGATGCCGTCGACCACGCGCCGGTCGTTGGTGACGGCGACCGCGACACGCGCCAGTTCCTCGGCGGTCGCGCGTCCCGCGGACACGGCGACGACGGTCGCGTCGGAGCGCAGGGTGCCGTCGAGCCGTGGCGCGTGGCGATCCGCGACGACGACGAACACGCGCAGCTCGGTGCGTCCAGCTTCGTCCGTCCGGCCGGGCACGGACGGCGCCGCGCGCAGCCCGGCGACCAGCGCGGCCACCGACTCGTGCATGGTGTCGACCGCCACCTCGGCGGGGATGCCGATCGCCGTCGCGAACGCGGCGAGCTGCGGACCGACCGACAGCGCACGGACGTCGTCGGTGAGCGTCACGACGGTCAGCGAAGCACCGCCGGCGCGCGCGTCCAGGCCGAGGTCGCGCAGCATCTTGCGGAACGCCCACGCGTCGACGGCGTTCGGCCGGTAGTTCTGGAGCAGCTGCGCCCAGCCGGACGCGCCGCCGGGGCGCTGCGTCGTCACCGAAGCGAGCACGGGGATCCCGACGGCCCCGGCGATGTCGTCACGCAGCCGCAGCCGGCGGTCGCCCCGCATGACGGCCAGCAGGATGAGCGAGCCGAGAACGGCGGCACCCAACGCACCTGCCGCGCCGTAGAAGCCGAGGTGCAGGTACATGTTGCCGCCGCGCGCGGTCGTCGCCCGTTGGAGCACGCGCGCGCCGACCTTCTTGCCGAGGTCGCCGGGCAGTCGCGTGTCGCTGTCGGTGACGTAGAAGACGTACGTGGCGGCGACGGAGTTCGCGAGGTCCTCGGACTGCCGGGCGGATCTGCCCTGCGCACGGATCTGCAGGATCTCCTGGGTGAGCGCGCCGACGTGGACGCGCGTCTCGACGTCCGTCAACGGGACCGCCGGCTTGACGTTCTGGCCGGCGCTCGTCAGGACCGCGGCGCTGTCGGCGATGAAGACCTGCGTCTGGACGTCCTGCACCGGCGTGCCGTTCTGGTTGACGGCGGGCGGCGGCAGGACGACGAGAGCCGTGGCGGTCGGCATGGCGGGGAACAGCCAGCCGATCCCTACGCCACCGAGCAGTCCCACGGCGGCGATCACCAGCACCAGCCGGCGGAGCCGGCGCAGGATCCCCCATGCCCTGCGCAGATCGAGCTCTTG
>JAFMQP010000048.1 GCA_017354575.1 Acidothermales bacterium
CGGCCAGCTGCCACACGCCCGGGTGCTGGCCCAGCACGAGCACCCCCGCGGCGGCCGCGAGCGCGGGATCCAGGCTCATCAGGATGCCGAAGGTGCCCGGCCCGATGCGGCGGAGGGCGAACAGCTCCAGCGTGTACGGCACCACGGAGCTCATCAGTGCCACCAGCGCGCCGAGGCCGAGGGTGGCCGGCCGCACGAGCGCCGTCCCCGCGCCGAGGACTCCGAGGGGCAGGATCGCGACGGCGCCGACCGTCATCGCGAGCGCGAGCCCGTTCGCCCTGGGGAACCGGCGGCCGGTCTGGCCGCTCAGCAGGATGTAGCCCACCCAGCAGCACGCCGCCGTCAGCGCGAATACGACGCCGACCCAGTCCAGCCCGGACGGCGCGCCGCCCTCGAGCAGCACCACGCCGCCGCCCGCCGACACGACCCAGACGACGTCGCGCCAGCGGCGGGACGTCGCGAGCGCGAGGCCCAGCGGCCCGAGGAACTCGAGCGTGACCGCGACGCCCAGCGGCAACCGGGCGATCGCCTCGTAGATGGACGCGTTCATCGCGGCCAGCACGAGCCCGAACGCCACGACGACCGCGTAGTCGCCACGCCGGTGTCCCCGCAGCCGCGGCCGCACGACCGCGACCAGGACGACGGCCGCCACGACGAGCCTGATGGTCACCGCCCCGAGCGGCCCGACCAGCGGGAACAGCAGCGCCGCGAACGCCGCGCCGAACTGCACCGACAGCGCCCCGCCGACGACCATGCCGACCGCCGCGCCGGTGCCCCCCGTCCGCACCCTCACGGGGTCAATGGGCGGCCGGGACGCCGTTGTGCGGCAGGGCGCTCGTCGCGACCAGGGTGCGCACCGCGCGGACGGCGACCGACAGCGTCGCCATGTCGAAGACGTCGCCGTCCCAGATCTCGGTGAACTGCTGGGCCGCGCGGGTGACGGCGGTGGCGTTGCGGTCGGCCCAGGCGCGCAGCCGGTCCTCGGGCGTCAGGTCGCCGTCGGTCGACGTGAGGACGCCGCGGGCGAGCTCCTTGTGCGCCTCGTACAGGTCGTCGCGCAGCGAGTTGCGCGCCATCGTGTGCCAGCGGTCGTTGCGCGGGAGGCCGATGACCTTCTCTCGCAACGCGGCGATGGAGAGCCGGTCGGCGAGGTCGAAGTAGACCTCGGCGACCTCCTCGACGGGGATCTCCTCACTGGTCGCGACGTCCACGATGTCGAGCACCGACAACGCCGGCACCAGGCCCGCCACCCGCTCGGCCAGCGCGTCGGGCACGCCCTGCTCCACCAGCCCGTCGTGACGGGACTCGTACGAGCGCAGGTCGCTGCCGACGAGCAGCTTGGGGAGGTGCGGGACGATCGCCTGCACGCCCTCGCGGTACGCCTCGATCGTGCTCTCGATGTCGAACGGCGGACGCCGGTAGTGCAGCAGCCACCGGGTCGCGCGCTCGGTGAGCTTGCGCGCCTCGAGCAGCATCTGCAGCTGCACGTCGACGGGCACGACGTTGTCGAGACGCTCGACCTCGTCCCAGAACTCCGGCATGCCGAACACCGCGCGCGCGACGGCGTACGCCCGCGAGATGTCGGCGACGGACGCGGACGTCTCCTCCTGGAACCGGAACACGCCGGTGGTGCCGCTGCGGTTGACCATGTTGTTGACGACGCAGGTCGCGATGATCTCGCGGCGCAGCGGGTGGCTGTCCATCGCGTCGCCGAACCGCTCGCGCAACGCGGCAGGGAAGTACGTGTAGACCTCGTTGCGCAGGTACGGGTCCTCGGGCAGGTCCGACTCGAGCAGGTCGGCCGTCAGCACGATCTTCGTGTACGCCAGCACCGTCGCGAGCTCCGGGGACGTGAGGCCGGTGCCGGCCGAACGCCTTTCGGAGAGCTGCTTCGCGCTCGGCAGGAACTCGATCCTGCGGTCGAGCAGGCCCGCCCGCTCCAGCCGCCGCAGGTACCTCGCGTGTACGTGCAGCATCTGCGCGTTCTGCTTGACCGACGCCCCGAGCACGACGTTCTGCTCGTAGTTGTCGCGGAGGACGAGCCTGGCGACGTCGTCGGACATGCTCTCGAGCAGCTCGTTGCGCTGCTTCTCCGTGAGGTCACCGGCGCGCACCACCTGGTCGAGCAGGATCTTGATGTTCACCTCGTGGTCGGACGTGTCGACGCCGGCGGTGTTGTCGATGAAGTCGGTGTTGACCAGTCCGCCGTTCAGTGCGTACTCGATCCGGCCGAGCTGCGTGAGCCCGAGGTTGCCGCCCTCGCCGACGACCTTGCACCGCAGGTCCTGGCCGTCGACGCGCACGGCGTCGTTCGCCTTGTCGCCGACGGCGGCGTTCGTCTCGGTGGACGCCTTGACGTAGGTGCCGATGCCGCCGTTCCAGAACAGGTCGACGGGAGCCTTGACGATCGCGCGGATCAGCTCCTGCGGCGTCAGCTTCGTGACCGGTTCGTGGATGCCCAGCGCCGCACGCACCTGCTCGCTGACCGGGATCGACTTCGCCGCGCGGGGATGGACGCCGCCGCCCGCGGAGACGAGGCTCGTGTCGTAGTCGGCCCAGGACGACCGCGGCAGCTCGAACAGCCGCCGGCGTTCCGCGTACGACGTCGCGGGGTCCGGGTCGGGGTCGAGGAAGACGTGCCGGTGGTCGAACGCCGCGACCAGCCTGATGTGCTCCGACAGCAGCATGCCGTTGCCGAACACGTCACCGCTCATGTCGCCGACGCCGACGACGGTGAAGTCCTGCGACTGCGTGTCGACGCCGAGCTTGCGGAAGTGGTACCGCACCGACTCCCACGCGCCGCGCGCGGTGATGCCCATCGCCTTGTGGTCGTAGCCGGTCGAGCCGCCGGACGCGAACGCGTCGCCGAGCCAGAAGCCGCGCCGCACCGCGATCTCGTTGGCGATGTCGGAGAACGTCGCCGTGCCCTTGTCGGCCGCCACGACGAGGTACGTGTCGTCGTCGTCGTGACGCACGACGTCGTCCGGTGCGACGACGTCGCCGTCGACCCGGTTGTCCGTGATGTCGAGCAGCGCGGAGATGAACATGCGGTAGCACGTCACGCCCTCCGCCTGGAACGCGTCGCGGTCGGCGGGGTCGGTGGGCGGTCGCTTGAGCACGAACCCGCCCTTCGCGCCGACCGGCACGATGACCGAGTTCTTGACCATCTGCGCCTTGACCAGACCGAGGATCTCGGTGCGGAAGTCCTCGCGCCGGTCGGACCAGCGCAGCCCGCCGCGCGCGACCTTGCCGAAGCGCAGGTGCACACCCTCGAACCGCGGCGAGTACACGAAGACCTCGAACGCGGGACGGGGCTTCGGCAGCTCCTCGATGCGCGGCGAGTCGAACTTCAGCACGAGGTACGGCTGCGGCCTGCCGTCGGCGCCCTCCTGGTAGTAGCTCGTGCGCAGCGTCGCCTGGATCATCGTGAGGTAGCTGCGCAGGATGCGGTCCTCGTCGAGGCTCGACACCTTGTCGATCGCCTCGGTGACGCGGTCGGTGAGCTCCTTGATGCGCGTCTCCCTGTCCCCGCCGAGCCGGGGGTCGTGCCTGGCCTCGAACAGCTGGACGAGCAGCCGCGCGATCGCGACGTTCCCGACGACGCACGCCTCGATGTAGTTGGAGCTGAACGGCGTCTCGGCCTGACGCATGTACTTGGCGTACGCCCGCAGCACCGTGATCTCGCGCCAGTCCAGGCCGCCCAGCGTGACGAGCGCGTTGAACCGGTCGTTCTCCACCTCACCGCGCCACAGACCGAAGAACGCCTCCTGGAACAGCTCCTTGACCCGCGCCGGGTCGACGTCGTCGGTGGCGGTGTAACGCAGCCCGAAGTCGTAGATCCACGCCGCCGGTTTCCCGTTGCGTTCCACCAGGTACGGCCGCTCGTCGACGACCTCGACGCCGAGGCTCTGCAGCAGCGGCAGCGCCGCCGACAACGACATCGCGCCGCCGCCGCGGAACACCTTCAGCCGGCGCTCCCCCGGTTCTGCGTCGTACGGCTCGTACAGGTTGAGCGCGATGCTGTCGTCGGACTCCAGCGTCTCGAGCCGGCGCAGGTCGGCGACCGCGGTACGGGCGGGGAAATCCTCCTTGTACGCCTCGGGGAACGCGTCCCGGTAGACGGCGATCAGCTTGTTGGCCGCGCTCTCGCCGCACTCGCGGCGGATCGCGTCGGCGAGGTCCTCGTCCCAGGTACGGATGGCCTCGACCAGTCGCCGTTCGACCGGTTCCGGGTCGACCATCGCGATCGTCGAGCCCGGTTTGGCCCTGACGACGACCTGCAGCCGGGCGAGCAGCGACTCGCCGACGCTCGCGCTGTAGTCGACGACACCGCCGTCGAACGTCTGCTGCAGGATCTCCTGGATACGCAGCCGTACCGGCGTGGTGTACCGGTCGCGCGGCAGGTACACCAGACAGGACATGAACCTGCCGTAGTCGTCGCGGCGCAGGAACAGCTTCAGCCGGCGGCGTTCGCGGAGGTTGAGCACGCCGAGGACCGTCGGCAGCAGGTCCTCGACCTCGGCCTGGAACAGCTCGTCGCGCGGGTAGTTCTCCAGGATCTCCAGCAGGTTCTTGCCGTCGTGGCTGTTCGGCGCGAGCGCCGCCCTGGTGAGGATCTGGCGGTACTTCTCCTTCAGCACCGGGATGCGGGTGATGCTCTCGCTGTACGCCTGGTGCGTCAGCAGGCCGAGGAACCGGCGCTCCCCGACGACGTTGCCGTCCGCGTCGAACTTCTTCACCCCGATGTAGTCGAGGTACGACGGCCGGTGCACCGTCGAACGGGAGTTCGCCTTCGTGATGAACAGCAGCCTCGGCTTGCGGGCCTGGGCACGTACCTCGGGCGGCAGCTTGGCGAAGCTCTTCGACGCCGGGCGGTCGGCGCGGAGGATGCCGAGCCCGGTGCCGGCGACGCCGACCAGCGCGTCCTCGCCTTCGGCGTTGACGAGCTCGTACTCGCGGTAGCCGAGGAAGGTGAAGTGGTCGTCGGCGAGCCAGCGCATCAGCTCGACCCCGGACGGCGCCTGGTCGCGCACCGGCTCGGGGACGTCGTTCTCGATCTCGTCGGCGAGGCCGAGCATGGTGCGCTGCATGCGTTGCCAGTCCTCGACCGACTCGCGCACGTCGGTGAGCACACGGGTCATGTCGGCCTGCAGCCGCTGCAGCGCCTGCTCGTCGTCCTGGCGGTCGACCTCGAGGTGCATCCACGACTCGAGCACGGCGTCGTCGGGCGCGGCGTCCGGGCCCGCGACGTCGCACACCTCGAGCAGCTCGCCCTGCAGGTTGCGGCGCACCCAGACCTGGGGGTGGACGACGAGGTGGAGCGTGAGGTCCTGCCGCTGCAGCTCCATCCGCGCGGAGTCGACGAGGAACGGCATGTCCTCGGTCACGATCTCGACGACGGTGTGGCCGCACTCCCACCCGTTGGAGTCCTGCGTCGGGGTGTACGCGCGCACGAGCGTACGGCCCTCCGGCCGGGTCCGCGCGAGGCGGCGGTGCGCGACAGCCGCGCCGAACACGTCGACCGGGTCGCGGGCGAGCAGGTCCTCGGCGGGGACGTGCTGGTAGTACAGCCGCAACAGCCTGCGAAGCGCCTCGGGTGACTCGTGGCCGCCGGAGGACCTCAGGCCGATCTCGGCGGCACGTTCGATGATGTCGTCCTTCGCGTCATCGAGCTTGTCGTGCATCGCTACACCTCGCCGCTGAGACAGAGTCGACCATCGACACACCTCTGACGGTATCCCCCGCGAGGCCGCCCGGGGAACGCCGGTATCGCGAGGTTCATCCGGTCATGTCGAACTCGGCGAGCACCCGCTGTGCGCGGATCCGGACGACGAGCTCGCCGGGCACGGCGTTGCGCCTGCCGAAGTCCTCGGCGCGGTCGGCACCCATGTACCGGGCGGCGATGACCGTGGCCGTACGGAGCAGCTCGTCGAGGTCCTCGGACACCGTGGCGACGCCCTGCACCTGCACGAACGCATACGGCTGCCGCTCCAGGTCGACCACCAGGCTCACCCGTGGGTCGCGCCGCACCGCGCGTCCCTTCGCCGTCTCCCTGCCCGTGTTGAAGACCAACTCGGCACCGTCCAGCACGAACCAGACAGGCGCGACCAGCGGCCGCCCGTCCGGCGCGAGGAAGGCCAGCTTGCCGGTCCGCGTACCGGCGCTCAGGAAGGCGCGTACGTCGGGGTCCTGGATCGACGGCATGCCGGTCATCCCATGTGGGGGTAGCGGTAGTCGGTCGGCGGCAAGAGGGTCTCCTTGATCGCGCGGGCGCTGACCCAGCGGGAGAGGTTCCACACCGAGCCTGCCTTGTCGTTCGTGCCGCTCGCGCGACTGCCGCCGAACGGCTGCTGCCCGACGATCGAGCCGGTCGGCCGGTCGTTGATGTAGAAGTTCCCCGCCGAGAACCGGAACACGTCGGACAGCCTGGCGATCGCGGCCCGGTCGGTGCCGATGACCGCGCCGGTGAGCGCGTACGGTGCGACGTCCGCCGCCTGCGCCGCGACGTCCTCCCACTCGGCGTCGTCGTAGACGTACACGCCGAGGATCGGCCCGAAGTACTCGGTGGTGAACAGCTCGTGGCCCGGGTCGTCGCACTCGACGATCGTCGGCTGGACGAACCAGCCCAGCCCGTCGTCGGCGCCGCCGCCGACCACGACACTCGTGTGCGCGTCGCCGGCCAGCCGGCCGAGCGCGTCGGTGAGCCGCCCGAACGAGCGATCGTCGATCACCGCGCCCATGAACACCGACAGGTCGGCGGTGACGTCGCCCATGGTGAGCCCGCGCACCTCGTCCGCGAGGTCGTCGCGCAGCCGCTGCCAGAGCGACCGCGGGATGTACGCCCGGGACGCCGCCGAGCACTTCTGGCCCTGGTACTCGAACGCGCCACGGGTCAGCGCCACCCGCAGCACGTCCACGTCGGCGGACGGGTGCGCGAACACGAAGTCCTTGCCACCGGTCTCGCCGACGATCCGCGGGTACTGCCGGTACGACGCGACGTTCTCGCCGATCACCCGCCACAGCGTCTGGAACGTCCGCACCGACCCGGTGAAGTGCAGGCCGCCGAACCCCGGGTCGCGCAACGCCGCCTCGTCCAGCGCGGTGCCGTCGCCGGTGACGAGGTTCACCACACCCGGCGGGAGACCGGCCGCCTCCAGCAGCCGCATCGTGTAGTGCGCGGCGAGCGCCTGCGTCACCGACGGCTTCCACACCACGGTGTTGCCCATGAGCGCCGGAGCGGTGGGGAGGTTGCCGGCGATCGCGGTGAAGTTGAACGGCGTGATCGCGGTGACGAACCCGTCGATCGGGCGGTACTCCATCCGGTTCCACACGCCCGGAACCGACAGCGGCTGCTCCCGGTACAGACCGCCCGCGAAGTGCACGTTGAACCGCCAGAAGTCGATCAGCTCACACGCGGCGTCGATCTCCGCCTGCTGCACCGACTTCGACTGGCCGAGCATCGTCGCGGCGTTCAGCGTCGCGCGCCACGGCCCGGACAACAGGTCGGCCGCACGCAGGAAGATCGCGGCGCGGTCGTCGAACGACAGCGCCTGCCACCCGGGCGCGGCCCGCTTCGCCGCGGCGACGGCCGCGCGCACCTCGTCGGCGGTCGCGTTGCCGGTGACGCCGAGCACGTGGTGACGGTTGTGCGGCTGGACGACCTCCAGTGACTCACCCGCGCCCATCCGCTGCCTGCCGTCGACGGTCATGGTGAGCTCGTGCCGTTCGCCGGCCAGATCCTTGATCCGTGCCTCCAGCGCGGCCCGCTCCGAACTGCCCGGGGCGTACGACAGCACCGGCTCGTTCGAAGGCTTCGGCACCTGCGTCACTGCGTTCATCGCCACGATCCCTCCTCCGTCACTCTCCCGAGAGGCTAACGCCAACGCCGCCGATAAGGTGGCGGACTGCCACCACCCCCGCGGAGAGGACGACGTGAGTGCACGCGAAGGCTGGGACGAGGGCTGGGACGTCGTCTCCGGCGTCGGCATCACCGCACTCGGCGTCGCCGCCACCCGGGCGATGGAGACGGCGCGGGACGACGCGCTGATCGACGACCCGTACGCGGCGAAGTTCGTCGAACGCGCGGGCGAGCGGCTGCCGGTGCCGTTGCCCACCAGCCTGGGCGCCGCCATGGCCCTCGGCAACGGTGCAGGCGAGGACGCCGACTGGCGGCGGTTCTTCGTCGCGATGGCCGGCTACATGGGCGTGCGTACCCGGTTCTTCGACGACTGGTTCGACGACGCGACGGCGTCCGGCGTCCGCCAGGTGGTGATCCTCGCGGCCGGGCTCGACACCCGCGCGTTCCGGTTGTCCTGGCCGGACGGCACGACCGTGTTCGAGATCGACCAGCCGCGGGTGCTGGAGTTCAAGGACGAGGCGCTCGCCGACGAGGGCGCCGTCGCACGGTGCGCCCGGCACACGGTGCCGATCGACCTGCGCGAGGACTGGTCGGACGCGCTCCTGCGCGAAGGGCTCGCACCCGACCGCCCGACCGCGTGGCTCGCCGAGGGACTGCTGCCGTACCTGCCGGCCGAGGCGGCGGGCGAGCTGTTCGAGACCGTCGAGCGGCTGTCCGCGGCGGGCAGCCGCCTGGCCGCCGAGCACATGGACCCGCGGGCGCGCGACGTCCTCCGCGAGCCGCGGTTCGCCGCGATGCAGCGCCGGCACGGCGTCGACATGACGGCGATGTGGCCGGAGGGCGAACGGCCGGACCCGGCGGCGTGGTTCCGGGACCACGCCTGGTGCGTCGAGACGTCGCGCGGCGGCGACGTGGCGCGGCGGTATGGCCGCGTCCTCGGCGACACCGCGGAAGGGACGTTCGACACCGCGACCCTGCTGACGGCGACCAACGCCTGACCCGAGCCTAGGGTTGGGGCATGACGCGTCCGACGGTTCCGGTGGACCTGCTCGCGCACCTGCGCCGGGCGAGGGACGCCGCGGACCGCCACTACGCCGAGCCGCTCGACCTCGGCGCGCTGGCACGCACGGCCGGGATCTCGAGGTACCACTTCCTGCGTTGCTTCGAGGCCGAGTACGGCGAGACGCCGATGCAGCACGTGACGAGGCGGCGGGTCGAGCGTGCCACCGACCTGTTGCGGGCGACCAACCTGACCGTCACCGAAGTGTGCCATCTGGTGGGCTATACCAGCCTGGGCTCGTTCAGCAGGAAGTTCTCCGAACTCGTGGGGATGAGCCCGTCGGCGTATCAGCGGACCCGGGCGGGCGGGCCGCACATCCCGGGCTGCTACGCCTTCATGCTCGGCCTGCGCCGCGCCGACGACGGTTGAGCAATCCTCGAGAAGCACGGCGATCCCGTGCGGGCCTACCGTCGTATGCACCGACGACAAGGGGAGGGCCGAGACATGATCAAGAACGTCTACCTCATGGGCGTGTTCGTGAACGACATCGACGAGGCGAAGGACTTCTACGTCGACGTGCTCGGCTTCGAGCTGCGCGAGGACGTCACCGTCGGCGACTACCGCTGGCTCACCGTCGGGGTGCCGAACCAGCCGGACATGCGGGTGAACCTCCAGGTGCCCGGGCCTCCGCTCGACGAGGAGGCGGCGCAGTTCGTCACCCGGATGCTCGCCAAGGGCGCGATGCACGCGGGCGGTCTCCAGGTCGACGACTGCCGCAATACCTACGACGAGCTCACCGCCAAGGGCGTGGAGTTCCTCTCCGAGCCGGCCGACCGCCCGTACGGCGTCGAGGCCGTCATGCGCGACAACTCGGGCAACTGGTGGGTACTCGTGGAACCGAAGGCGTACACCGCCGGGGACTTCGGCCCGGACGCCGACATCACCAAGGCCGCCGGCTGATCCCCAGCTAGTCGAGGGCGGCGGCGAGGGCGCGGCGGATCCTGGTCTCGGACACCGGGTACGCGGTCCCCAGCACCTGGGCGAACAGGCTGACGCGCAGCTCCTCGATCATCCAGCGCACGTCCGCGAGCGCCGTGCGGCCCCGCTCGTCGGGCGCGGCGCGCAGGGCGTCCTCGTAGTCCTGCGTAACCGCCTCGACGCTCCGCTGCCTGACGAGGTCGCGGTCGGGGCTCTCCGGCAGCTTCTCCAGCCGTCGCTGCATCGCGCGCAGGTAGCGGGACAGGTCGGGCAGCCGGCGCATGCCGGTGGCGGCGACGAACCCGGGGAACACGAGCGCGGCCAACTGCGCCGCCAGGTCGGCCTTCGCGGACGCATACGCGGAAGCGGTCAGCCCCGCCACTTCGGCCTGGACGACGTGCGTCGCCGCCAGGATGCGCCGCACCTCGCGCACCACGTCCAGGAGCCGGTCGGCGTACTCGGGGCGGACGGCGTCGCGCAGCCGCGCGAAGCCCTCGGCGTCCCACACCGGCGCGCCGGCGTCGGCCATCAGCGCGTCGAGGACGCAGTCCGCGCAGTCGGCCAGCAGCGGACCGATGCCACCGTGCGGGTTGTTGCTCAGTGCCAGCTTCGCGGGCGTGGAGAGCCGTGCGTCGACCACCTTGATCGGCGCGGGGAGGTCGAGCAGGAGCAGCCGGCGTATCCCCCGCCACGTCGATTCCCGTTGCTGTGCCTCGGTTTCCAGCAACCGCACGGCGACGCTGTCGCCCTCGTCCACCAACGCGGGATACGCGCGCACGACGTGGCCCGCGTGCGAGCGCTCCCGGAACGGCGGCAGCGTGCCTATGTCCCAGGTTCGCATCCCGCGCCGCTCGACGTCGTCGGCGACGGCCGCGATCGTGGCCTGCAGCTGCGGGCGCACCTCGGCCTTCACCGCGTCGAGGTCGGCGCCCTCGGCGAGCGGCGTGCCGCCCTCGTCCACGACGCGGTACGTGAGCTTCAGGTGGTCCGGGATCCGGTCCGGCTGCCACGCGTCCCGCGGCACGGTGACACCGGCGAGCCGGCCCAGCTCGCGGCTCAGCGCGTCGAGTAGCGGTTCGCCGCCGGGATCGATGCGGTCGAGCACCTTCTTCGCGTACTCGGGCGCCGGCACGAGGTTGCGCCGGATCGCCTTGGGCAGCGTGCGGATCAACGCCGTCACCAGGTCCTCGCGCAGGCCCGGCACGTGCCAGCTCAACGACTCCGGGCGCACCCGGTTCAACGCCGCCAGCGGCACGTGGACGGTGACGCCGTCGGTCGACGTACCCGGCTCGAACCGGTACGTGAGCGGCAACGTCACGTCGTCCTGCTGCCAGGCGTCGGGGAACTGGCTCGCGCTGACCGTCGTCGCGTCGGCGTTCACCAAGGCATCCTGGTCGAACGTCAGCAGGTCCGGCGTCTTCCGCCGCGCCTTCTTCCACCACGCGTCGAAGTGCCGAGCGGAGACGACGTCGTCGGGGATGCGCTCGTCGTAGAACGCGAACAGTGTCTCGTCGTCGACGACGATGTCGCGGCGGCGCGCGCGGCGTTCGAGGTCATCGACCTCGTCGAGCAGCTCACGGTTGCGGTGGAAGAACTCGTGCCGCGTCTCCCAGTCGCCGTACACCAGCGCGTGCCTGATGAACAGCTCGCGCGACAGCGCCGGGTCGATCGACGCGTACGTCACCTTCCGCTGCGTCACGATCGGAATGCCGTACAGCGTCACGCGTTCGTACGCCATCACGGCGCCCTGCTTCTTCTCCCAGTGCGGCTCGCTGTACGTACGCCGCACGAGGTGCTTCGCGACCGGCTCGACCCACTCGGGCTCGATCCGCGCGACGGTCCGCGCCCACAGCCGCGACGTCTCCACCAGCTCCGCGGCCATCACCCAGCGCGGCGAACGCTTGAACAGAGCCGATCCCGGGAACAGCGCGAACCGCGTACCGCGGGCGCCGAGGTACTCGTGCTTCTCGCTGTCGCGGAAGCCGACGTGCGAGAGCAGGCCGGCGAGCAGCGACTCGTGGACGCGCCGCGCGTCGATCTCCGCCGAGCCTCTGGCCGCCTTGATGCCCAGGCCCTTCGCGATCTGACGAAGCTGGCCCTCTACGTCCTGCCACTCGCGGACACGCAGGTAGTTGAGGAACTCGTTGCGGCACATCCGCCGGAACTGGTTGGACGACAGCTCGCGTTGCCGCTCCCGCAGGTAGTTCCAGAGGTTGAGCAGCGAGAGGAAGTCCGAGCTCTCGTCGGCGAACCGCCGGTGGCTCTGGTCGGCGGCCTGCGCGCGGTCGGTGGGGCGCTCCCGCGGGTCCTGGATCGCCAACGCCGCCGCGATCACGAGCACCTCGCGGACGCAGCCGTTGCGGTCGGCCTCTACGACCATCCGGGCGAGCCGCGGGTCGACGGGCAGCCGCGCGAGCGTGCGCCCGAGCCTGGTAAGCCGGTGGCCGGAACCCTTGCCGGCGGCCGCGAGCGCGCCCAACTCCTCCAGCAGCTGGACGCCTGCGGTGACGGCGCGCTTGTCGGGCGGGTCGATGAACGGGAACGCGGCGAGGTCACCGAGGCCGGCCGCGTTCATCTGCAGGATGACCGACGCGAGACTGGTGCGTAGGATCTCGGGATCGGTGAACTCCGGCCGGGAGTCGAAGTCCTCCTCGCTGTAGAGCCGGATGCAGATGCCGTCGGCGACGCGGCCGCAGCGGCCCTTGCGCTGGTTGGCGGACGCCTGCGAGACCGGCTCGATGGGCAGCCGTTGCACCTTCGTGCGGTTGCTGTACCTGGAGATGCGTGCCGTGCCAGGGTCGATGACGTACTCGATGCCCGGCACGGTGAGGGACGTCTCCGCGACGTTGGTGGCGAGGACGATGCGCCGGGACGAGTGCCGTTCGAACACGCGGTGCTGCTCCGCCGCCGCGAGGCGCGCGTACAGCGGCAGCACCTCGATCGGGATCGTGTGCCGCTCCAGGTGCCGGTGCAGCGCGTCCGCGGTGTCGCGGATCTCCCTTTCCCCACTGAGGAAGACGAGGATGTCGCCGTGCGAGGTCTCGGTGTAGAGCTCGTCGACGGCGTCGAGGATCGCCTGGGTGCGGTCGGCGTCCCCGGCGTCGACGATGGGCCGGTACCTGACCTCGACCGGGTACGTACGCCCGGACACCTCGACGACCGGCGCCCCGTCGAAGAAGTCCGCGAACCGCTGCGGGTCGATCGTCGCGGACGTGACGATCACCTTGAGGTCGGGCCGCTTCGGCAGCAGCCGCTTCAGGTAACCGAGGATGAAGTCGACGTTCAGGCTGCGCTCGTGCGCCTCGTCGACGATGATCGTGTCGTAGCGCCGCAGCATCCGGTCGTTCTGCAGCTCGGCGAGCAGGATGCCGTCGGTCATCAGCTTCACCAGCGTGTCGTCGCTGGACCTGTCGGTGAAGCGGACCTTCCAACCGACGACCGTGCCCACGGGCGTGCCGAGCTCCTCGGCGATCCGCTCCGCGACGGTGCGCGCGGCGAGCCGGCGCGGCTGGGTGTGGCCGATCGTCCCGAGGACGCCGCGGCCGAGCTCGAGGCAGATCTTGGGCAGCTGCGTGGTCTTCCCCGAGCCGGTCTCGCCCGCGACCACGACCACCTGGTGGTCGCGGATGGCCGCGGCGAGGTCGTCCTTGCGCCTGCTGACGGGCAGGGACTCCGGGTACGTGATCGCGGGCACGAGCGCACGGCGGCGCGCGATCCGTTCCTCGTCAGGTGTTGCAGTCACCCCTCAAGGCTACGGTGACAGCGCGAGATCGACGGAGAGTGCGTCGAGGACGGTGCGCAGGTCCAGCGCGAGGGCACGCTCGGGACGGTCGCCGCCGGCGAAGTGCAGGCCGATCGCGGCCAGGGACGACGCGTCGCACCACAGCGAACCGGAGTCGCCGGGCGCGCTGACCTCGTCGTAGGGGTGCACTGCGTCGATCGTGACCACGCCGGTGATCGTCTGCGCGATGCCGGCGTAGGTCAGCTGGGCGACGCCGTCGACGGCCGAGACCTCGCCCCTGGTCACGCCGCTCGCCCGGCCCGACTTGGTGACCACCGAGCCGAGCGCCGGCGCGGCCGTGCCGGTGACGTCGCCGAGGCCGAGCTGGTCGTCGTCCAGGCCGCGCACGCCGGTGAGCGTGGCGACCGCGGCGTCCAGGCGCAGGTGCATCGCGTCCCTCGCGAGGGTCGCGACCGCGTCGGCGTACGTCCCGCCGTCCAGCCGGCCCGGCTGGTAGACGAGCTGTCCCGGTCGCGCCGTCCACGACGTGACGAGCACATGCCAGTTGCTCAGCAGCATCGCTGCACCCGTCGCGCGGTCGACGACCTTCGCGCCGAGCGTGCCGTACGCGACCTGCGGTCCGGCGGAGATGCTGACGCCGCCGTGCAACGGGTCGGATCGCCCCGTCCGCGGGTCGGCCGGCCGGCGGACGGACGGCACCGGTGTCCAGCTCCAGAACCGCTGCCGGTACACGCCCTCGAGGACGTCGGTCGGGATGCCCTCGATCGTCGGCGGCACCTCCCTGGTGGCGCCCGTCGCGACCGCGTGTTCGAGCCGGGCGCCGCTGAGCTTCTCCCTGACGTGCACGCGTACCGCGACCGACGTCCGGTCCAGGACACCGCCACGGCTCGGGAAGCCGGCGTCGACCAGGCCGACGTTGTCGGTGTAGAGGTGCCGGCGCGCGGCGATGCGTACCGCACGACGCAGGCGTGCGGCTTCGATGGGTGTGAGTTCCATGTCCGTCGGCGCCGGCCCGGTCCAGCACGCGGACCGGGCCGGACGCCCT
>JAFMQP010000049.1 GCA_017354575.1 Acidothermales bacterium
CACGACCGCGCTGGGCGGCCGCGCGCGACGCCGCCTCCGCGGCCTGGCGCTCGGCCCGGCTCTGCAGCTGCTCGCCCTTGTAGATCCACACCTTCACGCCGATCCGGCCGAAGGTGGTACGGGCCTCGAAGAGGCCGTAGTCGACGTCCGAGCGCAGCGTGTGCAGCGGGACGCGGCCCTCGCGGTAGAACTCCGAGCGCGACATCTCCGCGCCACCGAGACGGCCGGAGCACTGCACCTTGATGCCCTTGGCGCCGGCCTTCATCGCGGTCTGCTGCGCCTTGCGCATCGCCCGCCGGAACGCCACCCGGCTGGCGAGCTGCTCGGCCACGCCCTGCGCGACGAGCTGCGCGTCGATCTCGGAGTTCTTCACCTCGAGGATGTTGAGCTGCACCTGCTTGCCGGTGAGCTTCTCGAGGTCGCCGCGGATGCGGTCGGCCTCCGCGCCGCGCCGCCCGATCACGATGCCGGGACGCGCGGTGTGGATGTCGACGCGGACGCGGTCGCGGGTACGCTCGATCTCGACCTTGGAGATGCCGGCGCGCTCGAGGCCGCGCGTCATCATCCGCCGGATCGCGACGTCCTCGGCGACGTAGTCCTTGTACAGCTTGTCGGCGTACCAGCGACTCTTGAAGTCGGTGGTGATGCCCAGCCGGAAGCCGTGCGGATTGACCTTCTGACCCACTACTCGGTCTCCTCTGTCTCGGCCTCGGCTGTGTCGTCAGCCTTCTCGGCGGCCGTCTCCTTCGCGGCGGACTTCTTCGCCGTGGCCTTCTTCGCCGTGGCCTTCTTGGTGGACTTCTTGGCCGCGGACTTCTTCGCCGGCTTCTCGTCGGCGGTGTCCTCGGCCGCGTCGTCCGCGTCCTCGCTCGCCTTCGGCCGCTCGTCGGCGCCCTTCTTGGCCGCCCTGCGTGCCCGCCGGTTCGGACGCGGCTGCATCTCGTCCTCGTCGACGCGCGACTCCACCACGATCGTGATGTGGCTGGTGCGCTTGATGACGGGGTACGCCCGGCCCTGGGCACGCGGCCGCCACCGGCGCAGGCTCGGGCCCTCGTCGACGTACGCCTCCGCGACGAACAGTGTGTCGGGGTCGAGCTGCTTGTTGTGCTCGGCGTTGGCCACCGCGCTCTGCACCACCTTGCTCACCGGCCGGCAGGCCCGCCACGGCGAGAACTCGAGCACCGTCAGCGCCTCGCTGGTGGGCAGCCCGCGGATGACGTCGACGGCCCTGCGCACCTTGCGGGGGCCCATCCGGACGTACTTCGCGGACGCCACGGCGGCGTTGTCGGGAAGCGTCTCGGCCTTGCTCGGCTTAACCACGGCGAGACCTCCGGTCCTCCTTCACGTGGCCCCGGAACGTCCGCGTGGGCGCGAACTCGCCGAGCTTGTGGCCGACCATCGCCTCGGTCACGAACACCGGGATGTGCTTGCGCCCGTCGTGGACGGCGATGGTGTGGCCGATCATCTCGGGCACGACCATGGAACGCCGGGACCAGGTCTTGATGACGTTCTTGGTGCCCCTGTCGTTCTGGGCGTCCACCTTCTTCATCAGGTGGTCGTCCACGAAGGGACCCTTCTTCAGGCTGCGCGGCATGCGACCCAGACTCCTAGCGCTTCTTCTTCGGCCGGCGCCGGACGATCTGCCGGTCGCTCGGCTTGTGCTGCTTGCGGGTACGGCCCTCCGGCTTGCCCCACGGGCTCACCGGGTGCCGGCCGCCGGACGACTTGCCCTCGCCGCCGCCCAGCGGGTGGTCGATCGGGTTCATGGCGACACCGCGCACCTTGGGCCTGCGGCCCTTCCAGCGCATCCGGCCGGCCTTGCCCCAGCTGATGTTCGACTGCTCGGCGTTGCCGACCTCGCCGACCGTCGCCCGGCAGAGCACGTCGACGTTGCGGATCTCGCCGGACGGCATCCGCAGCTGCGCGTTCGCGCCCTCCTTGGCGACGAGCTGGGCGCTCATGCCCGCGGACCGGGCGATCTTCGCGCCACCGCCGGGCCGCATCTCGATCGCGTGCACGACCGTGCCGACCGGGATGTTGCGAAGCGGCAGGCAGTTGCCCGGCTTGATGTCCGCGGACGGCCCGTTCTCGACGGTGTCGCCCTGGCGCAGCCGGGTCGGCGCGAGGATGTAGCGCTTCTCGCCGTCGGCGTAGTGCAGCAGCGCGATGCGCGCGGTGCGGTTCGGGTCGTACTCGATGTGCGCGACCTTCGCCGGCACACCGTCCTTGTCGTGCCGGCGGAAGTCGACGACGCGGTACGCCCGCTTGTGCCCGCCACCGCGACGGCGCGACGTGATCCGGCCGCTGCCGTTGCGGCCGCCCGTCTTGCTCAACGGGCGGACGAGCGACTTCTCCGGCTCGCTGCGGGTCACCTCGACGAAGTCGGCGACGCTCGCACCGCGACGACCCGGTGTCGTCGGCTTGTACTTGCGGATGGCCATGTCCCTGTCTCTCCCGTTACGCCAGTCAGCTGACCGGTCCGCCGAAGATGTCGATGCGGTCGCCCCGCTTGACGCTGACGATCGCCCGCTTGGTGTCGGGCCTGCGGCCCCACCCGGTGCGCGTGCGCCGGGTGCGCTTGCCCTCGCGGTTCAGCGTGTTGACGCCGGTGACCGTCACGTTGAAGACGGCCTCGACCGCCTCGCGGATCTGGATCTTGTTGGCGTCCTTGCGGACGAGGAAGGTGTACTTGTTCTCGTCGAGCAGCCCGTAGCTCTTCTCCGAGATGACCGGAGCGAGCAGGACGTCGCGCGGATCGGCGATCTTGCTCACTTCTCCTCATCCTCCCCGTCGTCCGCCTCGTCGGCCTTCTTCGCGGCGGCCTTCTTGGTGGACTTCTTCGCCGCCGTCTTCTTCGCCGGCTTCTCGTCGGCCTCGGCGTCGTCCTCGTCCTCGTCGTCCTCGGCGTCGGGCGAGTCGACGATCTCCGCGCCCTCGACGCTGAGCTCGCCTGCGCGCAGCCGGGCACCGACCGGGCCCGTGCAGAACGCCTGCAGCGCGGCCTCGGTGAAGACGACGTCGTCGGCGACGAGCACGTCGTAGGTGTTCAGCTGCTCCGGCGCGAGCACGTGCACGTCCGGCACGTTGCGCAGGCTGAGGAACGTCACCGTGTCGTCGTGCTCGGCCACGACGAGCACCGGACGGTTCTTGGTGCTGCGCTCGAGGGCCTGCACCGCCTTCCGCGTCGCCGGCTTCTCGCCCGTCACCAGCCTGGACACCACGTGCAGCCGCTCACCGCGCGCGCGGTCGGAGAGCGCGCCGGCGAGCGACGCGGCCTTCATCCGCTTCGGCGTGCGCTGCGTGTAGGCGCGCGGCGTCGGGCCGTGCACGACGCCGCCACCGGTGAAGTGCGGCGCGCGGTTCGAGCCCTGCCGGGCCCGGCCGGTGCCCTTCTGCCGGTGCGGCTTGCGCCCGCCGCCGCGCACGTCGCCGCGGCCCTTCGCCGCTGACGTGCCCTGCCGAGCGGCCGCGAGCTGCGCCACGACGACCTGGTGGATCAGCGGGACGTTCACCTGCACGTCGAACAGCTCGTCGGGCAGCCCGAGCGTGCGCGTGGTCTTCTTGCCGCGTGCGTCGCGGACCGCGACGGACGTCATGCCGCACCTCCGTTACGGGCAGGGGCCTTCGAACCGGTACGGATCAGGACGACCGCTCCGGCGGGACCCGGGATCGCGCCCCTGAGGTAGATCAGGCCCTCGTCGGGGTCGACGTCGTGTACCTCGATGTTCTGCACGGTCGTGCGGACGCTGCCCATGCGGCCGGCCATGCGGTGGCCCTTGAACACCCGGCCGGGTGTCGCGCAGCCGCCGATGGAGCCGGGCGAGCGGTGCTTGCGCTCGGTGCCGTGCGAAGAGCTCAGGCCCTTGAAACCGTGCCGCTTCATGACGCCGGCGATGCCCTTGCCCTTGCTGCGTCCCACGACGTCGACGCGTTCGCCGACCTCGAACTTCTCGACGGTGACCTCGGTGCCGAGTGGGTACTCGGACGCGTCGTCGGTGCGCACCTCGACGAGGAACCGGCGCGGCGGGACCCCGGCCCTGGCGAAGTGACCCGCGATCGGCTTGGTCACCTTGCGCGGGTCGATCGCGCCGTAGGCGATCTGCAGGCCGGAGTACCCGTCGACGTCCGGCGTACGGACCTGCGTGACGACGCACGGCCCGGCCTTGACGACGGTCACCGGCACGATCCGGTTGTTCTCGTCCCAGACCTGGGTCATGCCGAGCTTCTCACCCAGCAACCCGTTGACGTTTGGCATCTCCGTAGTCCCTACAGCTTGATCTCGATGTCGACGCCCGCGGGCAGGTCGAGCCGCATCAGCGAGTCGACCGTCTTCGGCGTGGGATCGAGGATGTCGATCAGCCGCTTGTGCGTGCGCATCTCGAAGTGCTCGCGCGAGTCCTTGTACTTGTGCGGCGAACGGATCACACAGAACCTGTTCTTCTCCGTCGGCAACGGCACCGGTCCCGCGACCTTGGCGCCGGTACGAGTCACCGTGTCGACGATCTTGCGCGCCGAGTTGTCGATGATCTCGTGGTCATAGGCCTTGAGCCGAATGCGGATCTTCTGTCCCGCCATGGTGGCCTCGGTTCCTCACTTCGTTCCGTGCCGCGATTGCTGCTTCTGGTCTCACACGCTTGTCAGTGCCAGGCATCGTTCGTGGCGACGCCTGGCACTGACGGTCGTCGTTCTGTCCTACTTGATGATCTTCGTGACACGGCCGGAACCGACGGTGCGGCCACCCTCGCGGATGGCGAACCGCAGGCCCTCCTCCATGGCGATCGGCTGGATCAGCTCGACCGTCATGTTGGTGTTGTCGCCCGGCATGACCATCTCGGTGCCCTCGGGGAGGCTCACCACGCCGGTGACGTCGGTCGTCCGGAAGTAGAACTGAGGACGGTAGTTGTTGAAGAACGGCGTGTGCCGCCCGCCCTCGTCCTTGCTCAGGACGTAGACCTGCGCCTCGAACTGCGTGTGCGGGGTGATCGAGCCTGGCTTGGCCACGACCATGCCGCGCTGGACGTCCTCGCGCTTGGTGCCGCGGAGCAGCAGACCGACGTTGTCGCCCGCCTGGCCCTCGTCGAGGATCTTCCGGAACATCTCGACGCCGGTGACGGTGGTCTTCATCGAAGACTCCTTGATACCGGTGATCTCGACCTCTTCGCCGGTGTGCACGGCGCCGCGCTCGATCCGGCCGGTCACGACGGTGCCGCGGCCGGTGATGGTGAACACGTCCTCGATCGGCATGAGAAGCGGCTTGTCGATGTCACGGACCGGCTCGGGGATGCTCTCGTCGCACGCGTCGAGCAGCTCCATGATCTTGTTGCCCCACTCTTCGTCCCCCTCGAGGGCCCTGAGCGCGGACACGCGGATCACCGGCAGGTCGTCGCCGGGGAACTCGTTCTCGGTGAGCAGCTCGCGCACCTCGAGCTCGACGAGCTCGAGGATCTCCTCGTCGTCGACCATGTCGGCCTTGTTCAGCGCGACGAGGATGTACGGCACGCCGACCTGGCGGGCGAGCAGCACGTGCTCCTTCGTCTGAGGCATCGGGCCGTCCGCCGCCGATACCACCAGGATCGCGCCGTCCATCTGCGCGGCACCGGTGATCATGTTCTTGATGTAGTCCGCGTGACCCGGGCAGTCGACGTGCGCGTAGTGGCGCTTGTCGGTCTGGTACTCGACGTGCGCGATGGAGATGGTGATACCGCGCTCCCGCTCCTCCGGCGCGTTGTCGATCTCGTCGAAGGGCATGTAGGGGTTGAGGTCCGGGTGCTTGTCATGCAGGACCTTGGTGATCGCCGCGGTCAGCGTCGTCTTGCCATGGTCGATGTGACCGATGGTCCCGATGTTGACGTGCGGCTTGTTCCGCTCGAACTTCGCCTTCGCCACTGTTTCTCCCTGTATGCCTCTCGGGTTGCGCGTTGATTGCGGCTCGGTTGGTGCCTGCGACTACTCGCCGCGGGCCTTCTGCACGATCTCGTCGGCGACGCTCCTGGGAACCTCGGCGTACGAGTCGAACTCCATGCTGTAGCTCGCCCGTCCCTGCGTCGTGCTGCGCAGGTCCCCGACGTAGCCGAACATCTCTGACAGCGGGACGAGCGCCTTGACGACGCGCAGCCCCGTTCGCTCCTCCATGGCCTGGATCTGGCCCCGGCGGGAGTTGATGTCGCCGATGACGTCGCCCATGTACTCCTCGGGCGTGGTCACCTCGACCTTCATCATCGGCTCCAGGAGGACCGGGTGCGCCTTGCGCGCGGCCTCCTTGAACACCATGGAACCCGCGATCTTGAAGGCGAGCTCGGACGAGTCGACCTCGTGGTACGCACCGTCCTGCAGCGTCACCTTGACGTCGACCAGCGGGTAGCCGGCGAGCACGCCGAACTCCATCGCCTCCTGGCAGCCGGCGTCGACCGAGGGGATGTACTCCTTCGGGATGCGGCCGCCGGTGATGGCGTTGACGAACTCGTACCCGCCGTCGCCGCCGCCGGTCGGCTCCAGGTCGATGGCGACCTTCGCGTACTGTCCTGCGCCACCGGTCTGCTTCTTGTGCACGTAGGTGACGCCGGTGACCTTGTCGCGCACCGTCTCGCGGTACGCCACCTGCGGCTTGCCGACGCTGGCGGCGACGCGGAACTCGCGCTTCATCCGGTCGACCAGGATGTCGAGCTGCAGCTCGCCCATGCCGGAGATGACCGTCTGCCCCGTCTCCTCGTCGGTACGGACCTGGAACGTCGGGTCCTCCTCGGCGAGCCGCTGGATCGCGGTGGAGAGCTTCTCCTGGTCGGCCTTCGAGTTCGGCTCGATGGCCACCGAGATCACCGGCGCGGGGAACTGCATCGACTCGAGCACGATCGGGTTGGCCGGGTCGCACAGCGTGTCACCGGTCGTGGTGTCCTTGAGCCCCTGCACCGCCGCGATGAAACCGGCCCCGATGGACGCGATCTCCTCACGGTGGTTCGCGTGCATCCGGAAGATCTTGCCGATCCGCTCCTTGCGGCCCTTGGTGGAGTTGGACACCTGGGAGCCCGCGTTGAGCCGGCCGGAGTACACCCGGACGTAGGTGAGCTTGCCGAGGTGCTGGTCGCTCATGACCTTGAACGCCAGCGCCGACAGCGGCTCCTCGTCCGAGGGGTCGCGGGTCAGCGGAGCCGGCTCCTCGCCCTTGGCCTCGTGCCCGTGCACCGCGCCGACGTCCATCGGGCTGGGCAGGTAGTCGACGATCGCGTCGAGCAGCGGCTGCACGCCCTTGTTCTTGAACGCGGTACCGCACAGCACCGGGGTGAGCTTGGCGCCGATGGTGGCGCGACGGATCGCGGCGACGAGCTGGTCCTCGTCCGGCTCCTTGCCCTCGAGGTAGAGCTCCATCGTCTCGTCGTCGTTCTCGGCGACCGTCTCGATGAGCCGGTCCCGCCCGTCGCGTGCGGCCTCCATGTGGTCGTCCGGGATCGAGACGACGTCGAACTTCTCGCCGCGGCCCTCGGTCTGCCACAGCAGCGCGCGCATCCGGACGAGGTCGATGACCCCGCGGAAGTCGGACTCGGTGCCCCACGGCAGCTGCACGACGAGCGGCGTCGCGTTCAGGCGGGTGACGATCATGTCGACGCAGCGGTGGAACTCCGCGCCGACGCGGTCCATCTTGTTCACGAAGCACATGCGCGGCACGTGGTACTTGTCCGCCTGCCGCCACACGGTCTCCGACTGCGGTTCGACGCCGGCGACGCCGTCGAACACGGCGACGGCACCGTCGAGGACGCGCAGCGAGCGCTCCACCTCGGCGGTGAAGTCGACGTGGCCGGGAGTGTCGATGATGTTGACGGTGTGACCCCGCCACGAGGTGGTCGTCGCGGCCGACGTGATGGTGATGCCGCGCTCCTGCTCCTGCGCCATCCAGTCCATCGTCGCGGCGCCCTCGTGTACCTCACCGATCTTGTAGTTGACGCCGGTGTAGTACAGGATCCGCTCGGTCGTGGTGGTCTTGCCCGCGTCGATGTGCGCCATGATCCCGATGTTCCGGACCATGGCGAGGTCGGTCTTGACGTCTGTGGGCACGGTTGCTCTTCGTTCCTCTTGTTCTTCGTCTCGTCGTCTTCGGTGCCGGTTGCTACCAGCGGTAGTGGGCGAAGGCGCGGTTGGCCTCGGCCATGCGGTGTGTGTCCTCACGCCGCTTCACGCTCGCGCCGAGCCCGTTGCTCGCGTCGAGGATCTCGCCGGCCAGGCGGTCGGTCATGGACTTCTCGCGGCGGGCGCGGGAGAACTGCACGAGCCAGCGCAGCGCGAGCGTGGTGCTGCGCGAGGCGCGCACCTCCACCGGCACCTGGTACGTGGCGCCACCGACGCGGCGGCTCTTCACCTCGATGGCCGGCTTGACGTTGTCGAGCGCACGCTTCAGCGTGACGACCGGGTCGTTGCTGCTCTTCTCCCTGACCTGCTCGAGCGCGCCGTAGACGATGCGCTGGGAGATGGAGCGCTTGCCGGACAGCAGCACCTTGTTCACCAGCTGGGTGACCAGTGGCGAGCTGTACACCGGGTCGACCATGACCGCTCGGGCACCCGCGGGACCCTTCCTGGGCATCGCTCTACTTCTCCTTCTTCGCGCCGTAGCGGCTGCGCGCCTGCCTGCGGTTGCGGACGCCCTGCGTGTCCAGCGGACCGCGGACGATCTTGTACCGGACACCCGGCAGGTCACGCACGCGGCCGCCGCGAACCAGCACGATCGAGTGCTCCTGCAGGTTGTGGCCCACACCGGGGATGTACGCCGTGACCTCGACGCCGTGGGTGAGCCGGACGCGCGCGACCTTGCGCAGCGCCGAGTTCGGCTTCTTCGGCGTGGTCGTGAAGACGCGCGTGCACACCCCGCGGCGCTGCGGGCTCCCCTTGAGCGCCGGAGTCTTGGTCTTGCCGACCTTCTCCTTGCGGCCCTTCCGGACCAGCTGCTGAATCGTGGGCAACCGAACGTCTCCCAAGTTCCGGTCTGGTGGTCTGCTGACGGGCCGTCCACCCCGCGATCTCCCGCTGAGCCTCGGACTGCCCTGCTCCGACCCCCGCGGTCGGGCGTGTCGCCCGCATGCTTCGACCAACGTGGTGATCGAATTGGGATCGGATGGACGCCTCGCGATGGCTCCCCGACGCCTCGCAAGACTTATCGCGCCTGGAACCCCAGGCACGAATGACAAGGTTACCCACCCCGATGGACCAGGTCAAAACGGGGTCCCCGGCCACCGGATCGGGACGGCCGAAGGGCCCCTGCCCACAGCGTCACGGCGTGCAGAGGCCCTTCAGCCGTCGCCCGGAAACGTCAGGGAGTGCCCTGCAACGCCCCGACGACCACGAAGATGATGTACAGGATGCCCCACGCGATACCGACGAAGCCGCATATGATGCCGGTCATCGCCATGCCGCGGCCGCCGAGCGCCCCGCCGGACTCGTCGATCTTCCCCTTGCTGACGAAGCCGAGGATCACGCCGGTGATGCCGAGCGGGATGTTCAGCCAGCAGATCACGATGGCCGCGATGCCGACGATCATGGCGGCGATCGCCAGGCCGTTGGTCTGCGTAGGTGCCGTGCCGTACGCGCTCTGGCCGTACGCCGCGGGCTGGTTGTACGCCGGTTGACCGTAGGACGGCTGCCCGTAGGACTGGCTCGGGTCGGCGTAGGACTGGCTCGGGTCGGAGTAGCCCTGCTGGCCGTACCCGGACTGGCCATAGCCCTGCTGGCCGTAGGACGACTGCCCGGCGTCCTGCCCGTAGCCACTCTGGCCGTAGGACGACTGCCCGGCGTCCTGCCCGTAGCCACTCTGGCCGTACGACGACTGGCCGGAGCCCTGGTCACCGTAAGGCGACTGGCCCCCCTGGCCGTAGGAGGACTGGCCGGCGTCCTGGCCGCCGTACGGTGAAGACTGCTGGCCGCCGTAGCCGGCCTGCTGGCCGTACGACGACTGGCCGGAGCCCTCGTCGCCGTAGGGCGACGACTGGCCCTGCCCGTAGGACGAGGACGGGCCTTGGTTCTGCGCACCGTACGGCTGCTGCTGGCTGTAGGGCGACGGGTCCTGGCCGTACGGCGACTGGCCGTACGGCGACTGGCCGGAACCCTGGCTCTCGTACGGCGACGAGGCCGGCTGCTGGCCGTAGGAACCCGGGCCACCCGGGTCGTAGCCACCCAGGCCCATCGCGTCGCTGATGGACGAGCCGTACGCCTGCGTCCGGTCGTCGGAACCGGGAGTCGGTGGCTTGGCCGCGCCCTCAGCCGATTCCTGCTGGTCCGGCGTCGGCTCGTCACCCTGCCCGGGCGAGTAGCCGCCCTGTTCCGTCATCAGCCTCTCCCTTTTCCGTCCGGCCGTTGCTCGCTTACCGTCTGCTGTGAACTGTGCCCGCCCATTGTGGCGTGGGGCGGCCTCCTCACAAGTGAGTGGGCCGCCCCATCAGCCGATTTCGCTCGAAGCGAACAGTCCTACCTCGCCTCGTACTCGCCGAGGTCGTAGGGCTCCAGCGGGATGCCGTACTCGGCCTCGCCGAACGAGGTGATCGAGTACATCTGCGCCTTCGCCTCCTCGGTGGGCTCCACCCGGACGTTGCGGTACATCTGCATTCCGGTACCGGCCGGGATGAGCTTGCCGATGATGACGTTCTCCTTGAGCCCGAGCAGCGGGTCGCTCTTGGCGTGGATGGCCGCCTCGGTGAGCACCCGTGTCGTCTCCTGGAAGGACGCCGCCGACAGCCACGACTCGGTCGCGAGCGACGCCTTGGTGATGCCCATGAGCACCGGACGCGCGGACGCCGGCGTGCCGCCCTCGGCGACGACCTTGCGGTTGAACTCCTCGAACCGCGGCCGCTCGACCAGCTCACCGGGCAGCAGCTCGGTGTCGCCGGACTCGAGGATGTTCACCCGCTTGAGCATCTGGCGGACGATGATCTCGATGTGCTTGTCGTGGATCGCGACACCCTGGCTCCGGTACACCTCCTGCACCTCGTCCACGAGGTGCATCTGCACCGCGCGCGGACCGAGGATCCGGAGCACCTCGGACGGGTTGACCGTGCCGACGATCAGCTTCTGGCCGACGGTGACGTGGTCGTCGTCCTGCACCAGCAGCCGGGCCCGCTTCGAGACCGGGTAGGCGATCTCCTCGGAGCCGTCGTCCGGCGTGACGATGATCCGCCGCGCCTTGTCCGTCTCCTCGACGCGGATGCGGCCGTCGACCTCGGTGATCGGTGCGACGCCCTTCGGCGTGCGCGCCTCGAACAGCTCGACGACGCGCGGCAGGCCGTGGGTGATGTCGTCGCCCGCGACGCCGCCGGTGTGGAACGTCCGCATCGTCAGCTGCGTGCCCGGCTCACCGATCGACTGGGCCGCGATGATGCCGACCGCCTCGCCGATGTCGACGAGCTTGCCGGTCGCCAGCGAACGCCCGTAGCACGTGGCACACAGGCCGCTGCGCGCGTCGCAGGTGAGGATGCTGCGCATCTTCACCTGCTCGACACCCGCCGCCACGAGCCGGCTGATCACCTTGTCACCGAGGTCGGTGCCGGCGGGCGCGACGACCTTGCCGTCGACCACGACGTCCTCGGCCAGGTTGCGGGCGTACACCCGCGACTCGACCGTCTCGGAGCGGACGAGGGTGCCGTCCGGACGCCGGTCGGCGATCGGAGCGGCGACGCCGCGGTCGGTGCCGCAGTCGACCTCGCGGATGATGACGTCCTGCGACACGTCCACCAGGCGCCGGGTGAGGTACCCGGAGTCGGCGGTACGCAGCGCGGTGTCGGCCAGACCCTTCCGCGCGCCGTGCGTCGAGATGAAGAACTCGACCACCGACAGGCCCTCGCGGTAGCTCGCCTTGATGGGCCGCGGGATGATCTCGCCCTTCGGGTTGGCCACCAGACCACGCATACCGGTGATCTGCCGGACCTGCATCATGTTCCCTCGGGCGCCGGAGTTCACCATCATGAAGATGGGGTTGAGCTTCGGGAAGCTCTTCTCCACCTCTTCGGCCACCTCGGCGGACGCCTTGGTCCAGATCTCGATGAGCTCCTGACGGCGCTCCTCGTCGGTGATGAGACCGCGCTCGTACTGCTTCTGGACCTTGTCGGCCTTGTCCTCGTACTGCTCCATGATGCCCTGCTTGGTCGGCGGCACCACGATGTCGTCCATCGAGATGGTGATGCCCGACCGCGTCGCCCAGTGGAAACCGAGCTCCTTCAGGTTGTCGAGGGTGTTGGCCACCTGCACCTTCGGGTAGTTCTCCGCGAGGTCGTTGACGACCTGGGAGAGCTGCCGCTTGCCGACCTCCTCGTCGACGTACGCGTAGTCGTCCGGCAGTGCCTGGTTGAAGAAGGCACGGCCAAGCGTCGTCTCGACGGTGAGCTGCTTGCCCAGCTCCCAGTCCTCGGGCGTCTCGTAGCCCACCGGCGGGACGAAGTCGGTCATCCGGATCTTGATCTTCGACTGCAGCGCGATCTCGCCGCGGTCGAACGCCATGACCGCCTCGCCCACCGACGTGAACGCACGCCCGTTGCCCGGCGCGTCGTCGACCTCGGCGGTCAGCACGTAGATGCCGATGATCATGTCGTGCGTCGGCATCGTCACCGGACGGCCGTCGGCCGGCTTCAGGATGTTGTTCGTCGACAGCATCAGCAGGCGCGCCTCGGCCTGGGCCTCGGCGGACAGCGGCAGGTGCACCGCCATCTGGTCACCGTCGAAGTCCGCGTTGTAGGCCGTGCAGACGAGCGGGTGGATCTGGATGGCCTTGCCCTCGATCAGCTGCGGCTCGAACGCCTGGATGCCGAGCCGGTGCAGCGTGGGCGCACGGTTCAGCAGGACCGGGTGCTCGGTGATGACCTCCTCGAGCACGTCCCAGACCACGGGACGGGCACGCTCGACCATGCGCTTCGCGCTCTTGATGTTCTGCGCGTGGTTGAGGTCGACCAGCCGCTTCATCACGAACGGCTTGAACAGCTCGATCGCCATGCCCTTGGGCAGGCCGCACTGGTGCAGCTTGAGCTGCGGGCCGACCACGATGACCGAACGGCCGGAGTAGTCGACGCGCTTGCCGAGCAGGTTCTGGCGGAACCGGCCCTGCTTGCCCTTGAGCATGTCGGACAGCGACTTGAGCGGCCGGTTGCCGGGACCGGTGACCGGCCGCCCGCGGCGGCCGTTGTCGAACAGCGCGTCGACGGCCTCCTGCAGCATCCGCTTCTCGTTGTTCACGATGATCTCGGGAGCACCGAGGTCGAGCAGCCGCTTGAGCCGGTTGTTCCGGTTGATGACCCGGCGGTACAGGTCGTTCAGGTCGCTCGTCGCGAACCGGCCGCCGTCGAGCTGCACCATCGGGCGCAGGTCCGGCGGGATGACCGGCACGCAGTCGAGCACCATGCCCAGCGGGCTGTTCCGGGTGTTGAGGAACGCGGACACGACCTTGAGCCGCTTGAGCGCACGGGCCTTCTTCTGGCCCTTGCCCGAGCGGATGGTCTCGCGCAGCGAGTCCGCCTCACCGTCCAGGTCGAAGCTCTGCAGCCGCTCCTGGATCGCGTACGCGCCCATGCCGCCGCGGAAGTACATGCCGAAGCGGTCGCGCATCTCGCGGTAGAGCAGCTCGTCGCCCTCGAGGTCCTGGACCTTGAGGTTCTTGAACCGGTTGAAGACCTCCTCCAGCCGGTCGATCTCACGCTGCGCACGGTCGCGGATCTGGCGCATCTCGCGCTCCGCGCCCTCCTTGACCTTGCGCCGCGCGTCGCTCTTCGCGCCCTCGGCCTCGAGCTGGGCGATGTCCTGCTCGAGCTTCTTGGCGCGCGCGTCGACGTCGGAGTCACGCCGCTGCTCGAGCTGCGAGCGCTCGACGCCGATGTTCGCCTCGAGCGACGGGAGGTCGCGGGTGCGCGCCTCCTCGTCGACGTGCGTGATCATGTACGCGGCGAAGTAGATGACCTTCTCGAGGTCCTTCGGGGCGAGGTCGAGCAGGTACCCGAGCCGGCTCGGCACACCCTTGAAGTACCAGATGTGCGTGACCGGCGCGGCGAGCTCGATGTGGCCCATCCGCTCGCGGCGCACCTTGGACCGGGTGACCTCGACGCCACACCGCTCGCAGATGATGCCCTTGAAGCGGACCCGCTTGTACTTGCCGCAGTAGCACTCCCAGTCGCGGGTGGGACCGAAGATCTTCTCGCAGAAGAGCCCGTCCTTCTCCGGCTTCAGGGTGCGGTAGTTGATGGTCTCGGGCTTCTTCACCTCGCCGTTCGACCACTGGCGGATGTCGTCAGCGGTCGCCAGGCCGATGCGCAGTTCGTCGAAGAAGTTGACGTCCAGCAAGACCCTCTAGCCTTCTTTCCTGGATCCGTGGGTTGTCGTGGGACGGGTTGCGTTAGACCTCTTCAACCGAACTTGGCTCCCTCTTCGAGAGATCGATGCCCAGCTCCTCCGCGGCGCGGAAGACGTCCTCGTCGGAGTCCTTCATCTCGACGGCGACGCCGTCGCTGCTGATGACCTCCACGTTGAGGCACAGGGCCTGCATCTCCTTGACCAACACCTTGAACGACTCCGGGATACCCGGCTCCGGGATGTTCT
>JAFMQP010000267.1 GCA_017354575.1 Acidothermales bacterium
CGATCGTCCACGCGTTCCCTCGGGTCGCTCGTCTCGCACTCGACGACTGGCATCTGGAGGGACTACTCATGCATCTCGCAATGGTGGTCGACGCTGATACGACGACCTCGTCCGGACCCGGCCTCATGCTGCCGGACACCTCCGACCGTGTGGCCGCACTTGCCGGTGCGCTCGCCGAGCGGGGGCACAGCACCTGCATCTACACGCCTACCGAGGCGCCGGCGAAGCCCAAGCGGCTGCTGCCGGACGTCACCTTGCGGCCGATTCCGCTGGGCGAGGTGAACGCGGACCGCGAGCCGGCGCAGTTCGGCGACCGGCTCGCGGACGAGTGGCGGCGTCGGCCGCCGGAGCTCACGCATGTCTTCGGGCCCCGCGCGGGCATGGCGGTCGCCGCCGCGCGGCGGGATGCGCCGATGCCCGTCGTGCAGGACACCCGTTTCGACATGCCGCCGGGCGCCGGCGACGGCACCGCGTGGACCCGGCTCGAGCTCGCGCTCGGCCGTGCCGCGGACCGGTTGGTGGTGAGCGACACCAGGGAGGCGTCGACGTACGCCGCTCAGGGCGTCTCGCGGACGGCGATCGACATCGTCCCGTACGCCGTCGACCTGAAGGTCTTCAACCCGGAGGGCCCGGCACCCGAGCGTGCCGGCGAGCCGCGCGTGGGCCTGCTGTTCGACCCGGCCGACGTCGACGAGATGCTGGCCCTGCGGTCGCACCTGTCGGACGCCGAGGTCATGGTGCTGGACACCGTCGGCGAGCCGATCGAGGGCGTCGACGAGGTCGTGTCCGTCTGCGGCGACGTCGACCCGCAGCGGCTGGCCGAGCGGCTCAGGTCGCTCGACCTGCTCGTCGTCGGCGCCGCCTGGGCGAGCGCGGGCGCGGTGTGCGAGGAGGCCATGGCGTGCGGCGTCCCGCTCGTCGTGGCCGGTGACGCCGACACCGACGAGGCCGTGCTCGACGGCGTGACCGGCACCGTGGTGCAGCCGGGCCGTCCCAGGCAGCTGCTGGACGCGGTCCGGCAGCTGCTGCGCGACGACGTGCGGCGTACCGCCTACGGCATCGCGGCGGCCGACCGAGCGGCGTCCTGCTTCACCTTGCTCCGGGTGGCGCGGGACATGGAGAACAGCTACGGCACGGCCGTGCGCGTCGGACGGTACTCGGGCCGCGCCGTCACGGGGAGCTACGCGCGCCGCGGCTGATGCCAGACAGGGCAGGGCGCCGGTTGATCACGTTCACGTGATCAACCGGGTCTTCCGCACGGTCCTGCCGCCAGGGCGTGGTGCGGCCGGCGGCGCAGGTGTGGGCCCGGGCGGCCCGGGTACAGGACCGCTGCCGGCTCCGGCCGGCGGGCCGATGCCGTACACGGACGGGAGTGCGTCACCGCCGTGTACCTCCTGGAATAGTCCCCGGCCCGCCGGCCGGCCGGACCAGACGTCGGCCCGACCGGAGCGTGGAGAGACAGATGGCCGGAGACGAGCAGCACCCCGCCGAGAAGTACCCGCGGCCGCAGTTCCCGCCGCAGGAGCAGCAGCATCCGGGCCTGCAGTCCGAGATGGAGCCAGAGCCCGACTACGGCTACGACAGCTACCGGGGCCACGGCCGCCTGGACGGTCGGAGCGCGGTCGTCACGGGCGGCGACTCCGGCATCGGGCGGGCGGTGGCGCTGGCGTTCGCCCGGGAGGGCGCGGACGTGCTCATCACCCACCTCGAGGCGGAGGAGCCGGACGCCGCGGAGTCGGTGCGCGCCGTCGAGGACGCGGGCCGCAGGGCCGTCCGCGTCGCGGCCGACGTCAGTGACCGCGAGCAGTGCCGCGCGCTCGTCGACCGGGCGGTGGCGGAGTTCGGCAAGGTCGACGTGCTCGTCAACAACGCGGCGTACCAGATGAGCTTCGACAGCTTCGACGCCATCCCGCCGGACCTGCTCGAGCACACCTTCCGCACCAACATCATGGCCATGTTCTGGACGGCGCAGGCCGCGTTGCCGCACATGCCGGAGGGCGGCTCGATCATCAACGTCGCGTCGATCCAGGCGTACAAGCCCTCGCCGCCGCTGCTGCCGTACGCGACAACCAAGGGCGCGATCGTCACGTTCACCAAGGGTCTCGCGCAGGAGCTGGTCGGCAGGGGCATCCGCGTGAACGCCGTCGCGCCGGGACCGGTGTGGACGCCGATCATCCCCGCGTCGATGCCGGCCGACCACACCGCGGAGTTCGGCGGCAGCTCACCGACGGGGCGGCCCGGTCAGCCGGCCGAGCTCGCGCCCGCGTTCGTCTTCCTCGCCTCGCAGGAGGCCAGCTTCGTCAACGGCGAGACGCTGGGCGTCACCGGCGGCCAGCCGATGCCGTGACGCCGAGGCCGCCCCGGCGGGCGCCGGCGTAACCCGCGACCGCGAACGCCGCGGCGTCCACCGCGCCGAGCAGACCACCGCGGCGCCACCGTGCGTCGACGGCGGCGAGACCGAGGCAGCTGGCGGCGTGCAGCGCGTCCACCGCACTGCCGACGCCGAGCACGCGACGCGACGGGTGCACGAGGCCGACCGCCGACTGGACGAGCTCACGCGCGCCCAGGACGCGGAGCACACGCCGGTCGCGGACGGTGAGCCTGACCCCCGTGAGCGCCTGGACCGGGCGGTCCGGGCAGATCAGCAGGAACACCGCCCAGCCACCGCGGGCCGCCGCCACGAGTCTGTCCGCCTGCACCTCGCGTCCTCCCGTCGCCTCGTCTCGCACGCCGTTACCCATCCGGCGGCGGTCTGCACCCGGTTTGTGTGAGCCGCGCACCGCTGGGAAGCACAACGGAACGCATCGCGGAGGAGGCGGCACATGCACCGGACGTGGGACGACAGGGTGGTCGTGGTCACCGGCGCCAGCGGCGGCGTCGGACGCGCGACGGCCGTGCGGTTCGGCTCGCTCGGCGCGCGGGTCGCGTTGCTCGCGAGGGGCGAGTCCGGGCTCGCCGGGGCCGCACGGCAGGTGGAAGCGGCCGGCGGCAAGGCGTTGCGCGTCCCGACCGACGTGGCCGACTACGACCAGGTCGAGGCGGCGGCGACCCGCGTCGAGAACGAGCTCGGGCCGATCGACGCGTGGGTCAACGTCGCGTTCACGTCCGTGTTCGCGCCGTTCACGGAGATCGAGCCGAAGGAGTTCAAGCGGCTCACCGAGGTCACCTACCTCGGGTACGTCTACGGGACGCGCGCGGCGCTCGACCGGATGCTGCCGCGCGACCGCGGCGTCATCGTCCAGGCCGGCTCCGCGCTCGCGTACCGCGGCATCCCGCTGCAGTCCGGCTACTGCGGGGCCAAGCACGCGATCCAGGGCTTCCACGAGTCGCTGCGCTGCGAGCTGTTGCACGACAGGAGCAATGTGCGGGTGACGATGGTGCAGCTGCCCGGGCTGAACACGCCGCAGTTCACCTGGGTGCGCTCCAGGCTGCCGGAGCATCCCCAGCCCGTGCCGCCCATCTACCAGCCGGAGGTCGCCGCCCGCGCGCTCGTCCACGCGGCGAAGCACCCGGGTCGGCGCGAGTACTGGGTCGGTGGCAGCACCGCGCTCACGTTGCTGGCCAACAAGCTCGCCCCCGGAATCCTCGACCGCTATCTCGCGAAGACCGGCTTCGGGTCACAGCAGACGGGCGAGCAACGGCAAACCCGGCAGCGGGACGATCTCTGGGAGCCAGCGGACGACGCCGTCGGCCACGACTACGGCGCGCACGGCGAGTTCGACGAGAAGGCCAAGTCCAGGAGTCTGCAGGTGTGGGCGTCCCAGCACGAGCGGCTGCTGTCGGTCGCCGGCCTCGCGGCGGGCATGACCGCGGGCGTCACGGCGTTGCGCCACCGCGCCAGGTCCCGGCGCTGAGGGGGGACACCCGCCGCCCCGTGCGGTCGGTGAGGTCGGGCGCGAACGTTTGCACACCCACCCTGTGGGGCAACAGACGACGGGCTCGACGTGACCTTCGAGGGACGTTCACGTCGAGCTCTACATCAACCGGACAACGGGCTGGGCGATCTCGAATCCACCCGTTACCATAGAAGCGTTCCATCGTGGTCAAACCGCGCGCCACGGACGAGCACTCGTTCCGAGGAGGCCGCGAGACCATGACCCTCTTATCCGATCCGGGCCAGTCGCTTGACGACGCCACTGACACCGAACTGTTCGAGCGGCTTCAGCGCTCAGACGTCAACGCCGCAGAACGGGACCGCGTCTGCACCGAGCTGGTCCGCCGCTACCGCTTCCTGGTGCGCTGGGCCGTCAAGCGCTACGCACACGGCGCGGAGCAGGCCGAGGAGATCTCCCAGGTCGGCTACCTCGGGCTGGTCGAGGCGATCGACCGGTTCGACCCCGCGCGCGGCGTCGAGTTCACCAGCTTCGCCCGGCCCACCGTCCTGGGCGAGATCCGTCGGCACTTCCGCGACGGGCGGCGCTGGGTGCGCCTGCCGCGCCGGATCCAGGAGCTGAAGCTGCGCATCAAGGACGCGTCCGACCGGCTGTACCAGGTGAACGGGCGTGCGCCCTCGGCGGCCGAGCTCGCCGACGAGCTCGGTGTGCCGCGGGCGGACGTCGAGGAGGCGATGGGCACCGACGACGGCTTCGCGCCGCTGTCGCTCGACGCCCCCGTCGACGACGGTGAGGAGACCACGACGCACGTCGAGCTGCTCGGCGCGCCGGACCCCGGCATCGACGGCGTCGTCGACACCGAGGCGGTCTGGCCGTTGCTCGAGGAACTGCCCGAGAGGGAACGCGAGCTCGTCCTGCTCCGGTTCTTCGGGAACAAGACGCAGACGGAGATCGCGGACCGGCTGGGCATATCGCAGATGCACGTCTCCCGGCTGCTCGACCGGACGCTGCGGCGACTGCACGACGAGCTCGTCGCCTGACCTCTCCGCGCCGGGCGGAGGTTGCGCGACCGCGCGCTGTTCGACCTGCTCCAGGACGCCGACGACGGCACGGGCGAGCAGATCACCACCGCCCTGGTGGAGCGGTACTTACGCGAGCCGGGGCGATTACCGGGACGGCCTGACCCAGCTGGGCTTCGTCGGCCTGGTTGAGGCGATCCAGCGTTTCGACCCGGGTCGCAACGTCGAGTTCGTGAGCTTCGCCCGGCCGACCATCCTCGGAGAGCTGCGGCGTCACTTCCGCGACGCGAGGCGGCGGGTGCGGCCGACGCGGCGTATCCAGGAGCTCGAGCTCCGGATCCGCGAGGCGACCGACGAGCTCCACCAGGAGAGCGGACGCAGCCGAGCGTCGCGGTGCTCGCCGAGCGCCTGTCCTGCGACTAGGCCGAGCTCGACGAGGCATTCACCGCGGACGACGCGTTCAGCCCGCTCTCCCTGGACGCATCGCTCGACGCCGGCGACGTACCTGGACATGCTCGGCGACGACGAGCCCGCGTTCGACGACATCGTCGACAGCGAGTCGCTCCGGCCGCTGCTCGAGCAGCTCCCCGAGCGCGAGCGCACCGTGATGCCGCTGCGTTTCTACGGCAACAAGACGCAGACCGAGATCGCGGACCGCATCGGCGTCTCGCAGATGCACGTCTCCGGGCTGCTGAGCCGCACCCTGGACGAGTTGCACCACAAGCTCGTCGCGTGAGCTCGGCCGCGTCGGTCGGACGCGCTCGCCCGGACTCGGGTGTCGGTGCGCGACGCGGCTGCGTTCGCGCGTCCGCCCGTCCAGGTACGGCGAGCCGTTCGCGAACGTGCGGCGGAACCGGTGTGGGTGCACGCCCGGGCCGTCGGCCGTCCTGCGCGGGGGATGCCCGCCACG
>JAFMQP010000268.1 GCA_017354575.1 Acidothermales bacterium
CCGTGGGCGCCGGCACGTTCTGCGGTGCGCACCATGCGGAGTGTGTGCGCGGTGTCGTTGGTGCCGGCACCGGCGACGACCCGGGCCCGGTCGCCGACCGCCTCGAGCACGGCCTTCAGCAGGGTCTCCTTCTCCGCGTCGGAGGTGGTCGGCGACTCGCCCGTGGTGCCGGAGATGACGAGGCCGTCGTTGCCCGCGTCGACGAGGTGCGTCGCGAGCCGCTGCGCGCCGTCGACGTCGAGGTCGCCGGCTGCTGTGAACGGGGTGACCATCGCGGTGAGCATGTGGCCGAAGGGAACGCCGGGAGCGTATGCAGCTGCCATGGACGGAACGCTACCCGGTACCGCTGACAGCTCGCCCACCCGTCACCTCTCAGAAGAGACGAGTACGCCCCGGCACTGTCCGCTCGGGGGTTCAGACAGCGCCGGGGCTCTGTAGCTGACATCGGGGCGCAACCGCCGGTTGTTACACCCAACTCGGTGATCATGCCCACGAATTGGCTAACCCCGGCGCCGCTTGCTCGGGGTTCAACCGGCGCCGGGGTTCTACAGGGACCATCGGACCCCACTGGGCCCGTGTTACAGCGGGCGCCGACATTTCTTGAATCCGTTGACACCGCAGGCGGATCCGGCACAGCGAGGAGCCCTGGTGCTGCTCGCTCGGGGGTTCAAGCAGCACCAGGGCTCAACAAGAGATCGGCGCCACGTAGCCCGTTGTTACAGGCGGAATCGTGGAATCCACCGCAGCAGCGCCTGAGGTGCGTGGGGTCGGGGGCTCGGCCCCCAGACAAATACCGGGGAGAGGGAAATTTGTCGAAGACGAATGAACACCCCGGCGCTGCCCGCTCGGGGGTACAGACAGCGTCGGGGCTCTCGCGCAAATGGCCAACGGCCGTACGCGCGTCGCATTCATTGTTACCGGAAGGCGTACGACGATGTGTGTCCGGTAGGACGGATCGTCACCCTTCATGTACGAAGGGGCTCTCGGCGATCTCGGCGCCGTCGTCCAGACGGGTGATCTCGAAGTCGGCGAAGACGTTGGGAGCGACCCGTTTCAGCTCATGCAGGCAGGCGATCGCGAGCTCGCGGATCTCGACGTCGGCACCCTCGCTCGCGCGCATCGCGACGAAGTGCCGCCACGCGCGGTAGTTGCCGGTGACGACGATCCTGGTCTCGGTGGCGTTCGGCAGCACCGCGCGGGCGGCCTGCCGCGCCTGCTTGCGCCGCATCGTGGCGCTCTCCACGTCGGCGAACTTCTTCGACAGCGCCTCGAGCAGGTCGGTGTACGCGCCGAGCGCCTGCTCGCCGGCCCTGACGAACAGCTCGTGCAGCTCCGGGTCGTTCGCGATCACCTCGGGCTCGACCATGGCGGCGTCGCGCTCGGGGACGTAGCGCTGGGACAGCTGCGAGTAGGAGAAGTGCCGGTGCCGGATCAGCTCGTGCGTGAGCGAGCGGGACACGCCGGTGAGGTAGAAGGTGACGGTGCCGTGTTCGAGCACGGACAGGTGGTTCATCTCCAGGATGTGATGCAGGTAACCCGCGTTGGTGGCGGTCGCCGGGTTCGGCTTCTTCCACGACTGGTAGCAGGCCCGCCCGGCGAACTCGCACAGCGCCTCGCCGCCGTCGACGTCGGTCTCCCACGGCACGTCCTCGGGCGGGTCGAACTTGGTGTACGCGATCACGCGGGCGGACAGGGGCGCGACGTCCATCGGCTTCTCCTCGGGTCGTGCACGGGCATCCGGGTACCGCCGAAGGGGAAGGAGCGGTGGTCCGAGCCTACTTCCCGGCGGCGACAGTCCCGTCGGACCGGGTGGGTAACGTCGGAGCCGTGGAGCACGCCGACAACAGCGTCAGGCAGGCGGTCGCCGCCGACGCCGACGCTATCGCGGAGATCCAGGTGCGGGGCTGGCGTGCGGCGTTCGCGACCGTCCTGCCCGCCGAGGCGCTCGAGGCGCTGGCCGGTGAGCAGGCACGCAAGCGGTACGCCGAGCAGTGGCGCGCGTCCGCCACGCGTCCGCCGTCCAGCCACCACAAGGTGCTCGTCGCGCAGTCGGAGGGCACGGTCACCGGCGTGGCCGCGTGCGCGCCGTGCACCGACGAGGACTGCTGGCCGCGCACCGACGCCGAGCTGCTGACCCTGGCCGTCGATCCCGACCGGCGCGGCGAAGGGCACGGCAGCCGGCTGCTCAACGCCGCGGCCGACCTGCTGCGCGAGGACACCTACCAGACGCTCGTCACGTGGGCGTTCGCCGACGACCGCACCCTGCACCGCTTCCTCGAGTCGAGCGGCTGGATGCTCGACGGCTCCCGCCGTGGCCTGGATCTCGGCGAGCTCGCCGCCGGGCTCGCGCTCACTCAGGTGCGCCTGGTCACCCGGCTGGCATGACGGCGGGAGACGACACGGCCGCCGCCCGGCACGCCGTGCTGCGCAACGCCGCCGCGATCGCGCTGACCACGGGCGCGTACGCGCTGTCGTTCGGCGCGGTCGGCGTCGCGGGCGGGCTGTCCGTGTGGCAGACGTGCGTGCTGTCGCTGCTGATGTTCAGCGGCGGGTCGCAGTTCGCGTTCGTCGGCGTGCTCGGCGGTGGTGGCGCGGCCGGCTCGGCGGTCTCCGTGGCCCTCCTGCTCGGCGGGCGCAACGCGTTCTACGGCATCCGGCTCGCGCCGCTGCTGGGCGTGCGCGGCGTCCGGCGCGTCCTCGCGGGCCACTTCGTGCTGGACGAGACCACGGCCATGACCGTTGCACAGGGCTCGACACCGCTGCAGCGGTACGCGTTCTGGTCGACCGGCCCGATGCTGTTCGCGATGTGGAACCTGGGCACCCTGGTGGGTGCGCTCGGTGCGGGCGAACTGGCCGATCCGCGTGTGCTGGGCATGGACGCGGCCGCGCCGGCGGCGTTCCTCGCCCTGTTGTGGCCGCGGCTGCGGGAGGCGGGCGCGGTTCCTGTCGCCCTCGCAGGCACGGCGGTCTGCCTCGCCGCCGTGCCGTTCGTCCCTGTCGGCGTGCCGATCCTGCTCGCCGCCGGCGTCGCGATCGTCGCCGGCGCCGTCACGTACAGGAGGGCGTCGTGAGCAACTGGCCGGCCGTGCTCGTGGCCTCGGTCGGGACGTACGCGCTGAAGCTGCTCGGCATACTCGTGCCCGAACGGGTGCTGAACCACCCGCTGGTGCGGCGCGTCGCCCTGCTCATGCCGGTGACGCTGCTGGCGGCACTCGTCGTGCTGCAGACGTTCTCGACGGGCACCAGGTTCGTCCTCGACGCCAGGGCCGCCGGTCTCGCGGCGGCCCTGGTGGCGGTGATCTGCCGGGCCCCGTTCCTCGTCGTCGTGGTCGCCGCCTGCGTGACGTCCGCGTTGGTGCGACTGCTCACCTAGCCGGCGGTGCGGGTGGCAGCCCACGCCTGCCGAGCGCGTAGTCGACGGCGGCCTCGGCGTGCAGCCGGCTGGTCGGGAACGTCGGCACCGGGCTGTCGTCGGGACCGACGAGCAGCTCGATCTCGGTGCACCCGTAGACGACGCCCTGGGCACCGGCGTCGACGAGCCGCCCGATCACCTGCCGGTACGCCTCGCGCGACTCCTGCCTGACGACGCCGAGCACGAGTTCGTCGTAGATGACCCGGTGCACGAGGTCGCGGTCCTCCGGCCCGGGCACGAGGACCTCGAGCCCGTGCGCGGCCAGCCGGTCGCGGTAGAACGGCCGGCTCATGGTGAACGCCGTGCCGAGGAGCCCGACGCGGACGATGCCCGCGGCGGCGATCGCGGCCGCGGTGGCGTCGGCGAGGTGCAGCAACGGGATGTCCACAGCCGCCGCGACGCTGTCCGCGACCTCGTGCATCGTGTTGGTGCACAGCACGACGACCTCGGCGCCCGCCGCCCGGAGCGCCTTCGCGACCCGGGCGAGCTCGGCGGCCGCGTCGTCCCAGCGATCCTCCGCCTGCATGGCCTCGATCTCGGCGAAGTCGAACGAGTAGAGCACCGTCCGCGCCGAGTGGAAGCCGCCCAGCAGGTCCTGCACGCGCTCGTTGACGACGCGGTAATACGCCAGGGACGACTCCCAGCTCATCCCGCCCAGCAGGCCGATGACCTTCATCCCCGGAATCTACCCGCCCGGTCCCTCGGCGAGACGACGGCCGCGGAACGTCGCGGGTGGAGCGCCGTAGCACCGGTCCCGCGACGCCGGGTCGCAGAGCTCCCGGCGGCATCGTTCGAGCCGACGGCTGCGGATCAGCCCGGCCACCGTGAGTCCTGTGCCTCGAAGAGCCGGTGCAGATACCGCACCGGCACATGGTGGGCCGCGCGGCCGTGGCGTCGTCGCCCAGCCTGGTGCGGTGCGCCGGCTGCGTCGGCGCCGCGGTCAGCAGCTCGCCGGTGGACAGGGCCCACCGGGTGGCCCGCGCTGTCAGTAGGCTCGCATCGTGAGGAGCACGACGCGCGTCTGGCTGGACGGGGCCCGGCCGCGGACCCTGCCCGCCTCGGTGACCCCGGTCCTGGTGGGCACGGCCGTCGCGTACGCCGAGGGCGGGTTCGTCTGGTGGCGGGCGCTGCTCGCCCTCGTCGTCGCCCTGGCGCTGCAGGTCGGCTGCAACTACGCGAACGACTACAGCGACGGCGTCCGCGGCACCGACGAGCACCGCGTCGGCCCCGCCCGGCTGGTGGGCTCGGGGACCGCCCGGCCGCGCACCGTGCTCCTCGCGGCGTTCGCGTGCTTCACCGTCGCCGCGGTGACCGGCCTGGTCCTCGCGCTCGTCACCACGCCGTGGTTGCTCGCGGTCGGCGTGTTCGCGATCGCGGCCGCGTGGTTCTACACCGGCGGCGCCCGGCCGTACGGGTACCGCGCGCTCGGTGAGATCAGCGTGTTCGTCTTCTTCGGCGTCGTCCCCGTCGTCGGCACGTCGTACGTGCAGACGGGCGCGCTGAGCTGGCTCGCGTTCTGGTGCAGCCTCCCGGTCGCGTTCCTCGTCGTCGACCTGCTCGTCGTCAACAACCTGCGCGACATCGGCAGCGACGAGGCCGCCGGCAAACGCACGCTCGCCGTCGTCCTCGGCGACCGCGGCACGCGGATCCTCTACGCGACGCTGCTGGTGTTGGCGTGCGCCGGGACGGTCGTGGTCGTCGTGCTGCGGCCGTGGGCGGCCGTCGCGCTGCTCACCCTGCCCGTCGCGTGGCTGCCGTTGCGGCGGGTGGTGCGGCAGGAGACCGGCCAACGCCTCGTCCTGGCGCTCCGCGACACCGGCCGGCTGGAGCTCGCGTACGGCCTGCTGCTGTGTGCCGGGATCCTGCTGTCGACGGCCGCGAGCTGACCGCTCGGGCGAGACCGCGCCCGCTTCACGTGCACGGGTCGCGTTGACATGACTTTACAGACCTGTCAGTTTGGTGGGATGGCCACGTCGAAGCAGCCGTCCGCGCGCGAGCGTCTGCTCGCCACCGCCACGACGCTCTTCTACGAGCGCGGCATCACCGCCACCGGCGTCGACACCGTCGTCGCGGAGTCGGGCGTGTCGAAGCCCACGCTGTACGCGCACTTCAGGACCAAGGAGCAGCTCGTCGCCGCGGTGCTGGCCGACCGGGACGCCCGGCGGCGTACGGAGATCCCCGCATGGGTCGACGCGCACGCGCGCGCGCCGCGCGCGAAGGTCCTCGCCGTCTTCGACTGGCTCGAGGCGTTCTACGCGGACGGCGGTGCGCGCGGCTGCGCGTTCGTCAACGCCGCCGCCGAGATCCCCGACCCCGACAGCCCGGCGCGGCTGGCGGC
>JAFMQP010000269.1 GCA_017354575.1 Acidothermales bacterium
CGACGCGAGCGGCGGGCGTGGACGTCAGGCTGGGCACGACGGTCGCCGACCTGGTGCAGGACGGTCCGTCGGTGCACGTCACGTTCGACGACGGGCGCGTCGACGGCGTCGACCTCGTGGTCGGCTTCGACGGCGTCAAGTCGACCACCAGGCAGGAGCTGTACGGCCGCGCATGCGAGCCGGTGCCGGCCGGTTACTCGGCCTGGCGCACCATCGTCGAACGGCCGGCGGACGTCACGTGCATGGAGTTCTACCAGGGGCTCGGCAGCAAGACAGGGGTCATGCCGATCAACGAGAAGCAGATGTACCTGTTCCACGTCCGGCCGGAACCGGGGCTCCCCCGCTTCGACCCCGCAGACTTCTGTGAACTGCTGCGTGAGCGACTGGCCGGCTACGGCGGTCTGGCGGGCGAGATCAGGGAGGCCCTGTCGACGGACCTGGAGATCGCGTACAGCCCGCTGCAGGTGACGCTGGTGCCGCCGCCGTGGTACCGCGGCCGGGTGGTGATCGCCGGTGACGCCGCCCACCCGTATCCGCCTCACCTGACGCAGGGGTCCGCGATGGCGCTGGAGGACGGCATGGTGCTCGCCGAGGAGGCCGTGAGCGGCAGGCCCGTCGACCAGATGCTGGCCCGCTACCAGCGGCGCAGGTTCGCGCGGTGCGCGTTCGTCTACAGCTTCTCCTCCGAGATGCTGCACACCGAGCAGAGCATCACCACGGAGGAGGAGCTGGACGCCGCACGCGAAGAGCTGGCCGCGAACGTCTCCACCCGGCTGGCCGCCGCCGATCGTTTCCTCGACCTGCCGGCGTTCGGTCCGGCATCCCTTCAGGAGGTCACCCCATGATCGTCCAACCGGCCACCGGTACCGCCGAGCAGGCGGTGTTGCGCAGGCGGGCATTCACCGCGGCGAGCCTCGGCTGGCTGCTCGACGGTTTCGAGAACTACGCCATCGTCCTCGTCGCGGCACCGCTGGTCGCGGACCTCGTCGGCAAGAACGTCTCGCAGCTCTACGTCGCAGGGCTGCTGGCGTCGACGTTGGTCGCATGGGCGATCGGCGGGCTGCTCGCCGGTGTTGTCGCCGACTACCTGGGCCGCAAACGCACGCTGGTGCTGGCGATCCTCTGGTACTCGGTGTTCACCGGGCTGAGCGCGCTGGCACCGAACTACGGTGTGTTCATCGTGCTGCGTTTCCTCACCGGGATCGGGATGGGCGCGGAGTGGGGCACGGGAACCACGTTGCTGTCGGAGTACCTCGCGCCGCGCACGCGCGGGCGTGGCCTTGCGTTCCTCGCCGGCTGCTTCGGCGTCGGCTTCCTCGTCGCCACCGGTGTGTGGCTCGTCATCGACGCCGCCGGCGGGTCCTGGCGCTGGATGTTCGTGATCGGCATTCTGCCTGCTCTGCTCACGCTGTACGTCCGGCGCCGGGTCGCCGAGCCGCAGATGTGGGAGGAGTCGCGGCAGGCCAGGCGCGATGCACGCGCGCGGCAGCGACAGGGCGAGACGCTTGACGGACGAGATCTCGCGCTGACGAAGCTCACGTTCCTGCATGTCTTCACGGACGCGAGGTTCCGCGGCCAGACCGTCAAGCTGCTGCTGCTCGCAGCCAGCTGCCTGATCGGCTGGTGGGCGGTCTCGACGCGGGTGCCCGCGTTCGCCGGCGTCGTCGGCGCCCACCTTCCGAACGTCGAGGGCTACTCGAACCTGGCGGCCCTGTGCTACAACATCGGCGGCGTGCTCGGGTACTTCGCGATGGGCTTCGTCGCGGACGCGATAGGCAGGAAACCCACGATCTTCGGGTACTTCCTCGGTTCGCTCGTGGTCACGTTCGTTTTCTTCCTCGCGGTGCACGGTACCGGCCTGTTGTTGGTGTTCGCCGCCGTCAACGGGTTCTTCACGCTCGGGCTGATGGGGTGGATGGGCATCTACCCGACCGAGGTGTACCCGACGTATCTCCGGGCGACGGCGATCACCGTGATCTTCAACACCACCAGGTTCCTCGTCGCCGCGGCGACGCTGTTCGCCGGTTACCTCATCGACGTGTTCGGCAGCGTCAGCGCCATGGCCGTGACGATGGGGTGCGTGTACATCGTCGGCATCGCGCTCAGCCTGAAGGCAGGACCGGAGACGAAGAACCGACCGCTGCCGCAGTGAACGGAGACCCGATGAGCGCCCTGCCTATCGCGTCCGCGCTCGCCACCGGCCACCGGATCAGCTCCGGGGAGGTGACGTCGGAAGAGGTGGTTCGTGCGTGCCTGCAACGGATCGCGGAGCGCGACGACACCGTGCACGCGTGGGTGCACCTGGACGCAGAGCTGGCGCTGCGGCAGGCGCGCGCCAGGGACGCGGAGGCGCCGAGGTCGCCGCTGCACGGCGTGCCGGTGGGCGTGAAGGACGTCATCGACACCGCGGACCTGCCCACCGAGCAGGGCACGGTCCTGCACGCCGGCCGCCGTCCGGAGCGCGACGCCGACTGCGTCGCCGCGCTGCGTGCGGCCGGCGCGGTGATCCTCGGCAAGACGGTCTCCACCGAGCTGGCGACCTGGCACCCGGGACCGACGACGAACCCGCATGACCCGACACGCACCCCCGGCGGCTCGTCGAGCGGGTCGGCGGCAGCCGTCGGGGACGGCATGGTGCCGCTCGCCCTCGGCACCCAGACGGTGGGCTCGGCGATCCGGCCGGCGGCGTTCTGCGGTGCGTGGGCACTGAAGCCCACGTACGGCCGGCTCTCCATGACGGGCATCCAGCCGCTCGCGCAGAGCCTGGACGTACCGGGGCTGTTCGCGCGGGGCGCGGACGACCTCGCCGCGCTGCTCTCCGTGCTGGCGGGTCAGCCGCACCGGTTGTCGACGCGGTCCGGCGCGCCGCGGCTGGCGGCGGTGCGCACCCCGTGGTGGGAACAGGCCGACGACGCCGGCAGGCAGGCGTTCGACGACGCCGTCGCGCGCTGCCTGAGCGCGGGAGCGGAGGTCGAGGACTGCGCGCCCGCCATGCCGATGGACGCGCTGCTCGACGCGCACTGGACCATCATGGAGTACGAGACCGCGCGGTCGCTGTGGCCGGAGTACGAACGCGGCGCGGACGAGCTCAGCGACGTGCTGCGCGGGATCATCGAGAGCGGCCGGGCCCTCGACCGTGCCGGCTACGAGCGGGCAGTGCGCCTGGGTGAGGACGGGAAGGCGCGGCTCGACGAGCTGCTCACCGGCTGGGACGCGATCCTCACGCTGACCGCGCCGGGTGAGGCGCCGGTGGGACTGGAGTCGACAGGGGACTCGACGTTCTGCCGGCTGTGGTCACTGCTGGGCTGCCCGTCGGTGACTGTGCCCGGCCTGACCGGGCCGAACGGCCTGCCGATCGGGATCCAGCTCGTCGGCCCACGTGGCGCCGACCACGACCTGCTCGCGACCGCCGCCTGGGTGGGCGACGCACTCATGGGCGCAGTCGTTGACGCACCCGTGCGGCCTCTCGGGTGAGGTGGTCGCGCTCCGGCACGCTGGTGGCGGCGCGTGAGGCGTCGGCGTACAGCTCAGCGGCGTGTCCCAGGTCACCGGCGCGTTCGTACATGTGTGCCGCCACGGCGGCGTACCGGGGCAGGTCGGGGTCCACGCCGGCAAGCGCCGCCAGGCCGGCCTGCGGCCCGTCGGCCTCGCCGACCGCCACCGCACGGTTGAGCCGTACCACCGGGCTGCCGGTGAGGGCGAGCAGCTCGTCGTACCACTCGACGATCTGCACCCAGTCCGTCTCGGCCGTCGTCGGGGCGTCGGCGTGCAGCGCGGCGATCGCGGCCTGCGCCTGGTACTCGCCCAGCCGGTCGCGGGCCAGCGCGGTCTGCAGGACCGTCACCCCCTCGCTGATCAGGCAGGTGTCCCAGCGCGACCGGTCCTGCTCGCCGAGCGGCACGAGCCGGCCTCCCGCGCCGGTACGGGACGCGCGGCGCGCATGGTGCAGCAGCATCAGCGCGAGCAGGCCCGCGACCTCGGGCTCGTCCGTCAACGCGACGAGCTGACGGGTGAGGCGGATCGCCTCGGCCGCCAGGTCGACGTCCCCGCTGTACCCCTCGTTGAAGACGAGGTAGAGCACGCGCAGCACCGTCCCGAGATCACCGGGCCGGTCGAGCGGTTGCCCCGCGATCCGCCGCTTGGCGCGGCTGATCCGCTGAGCCATGGTCGCCTCGGGGACGAGGTACGCCGCCGCGATCTGCCGCGTCGTCAGGCCGCCGACCGCGCGCAGTGTCAGCGCGACGGCAGAGCTCGGCGGCAGGGTGGGGTGTGCGCACAGGAAGTACAGCCGCAGCGTGTCGTCGGTGACGGGCGCCGGGCCGGCGGGAGGCTCGACCTCCACGGCGAGCTCCCGCCCGCGTCGCGACGCCTCGGCACGGGCCGCGTCGAGGAACCGCCGCCACGCGACCGCGACGAGCCACGCCTTCGGGTCACGCGGCGGATCGTCCGGCCAGTTCTGCAGCGCCCGGATCAGGGCTTCCTGCACGGCATCCTCGGCCGACGCGAAGTCCGCTCCGCGCCGGACGAGGACACCGATCACCGCGGGCACGAGCTCCCGCAGCAGGGACTCGTTCACTCGGCCACCGTGGGCGCCTCGGTGAGGAACGGCCTGACCTCGAGCCACTCGTAGATCGGCTCGCCGCGAGGACCGGGAGCGGCGGACAGCTCCCCCGCCAGCTGCACCGCGCGGTCCCACGACTCCACGTCGATGACCATCCAGCCGGCGATGAGGTCCTTGGTCTCGGCGAACGGGCCGTCGGTCACCGGCGGGCGCCCCTCGCCGTCGTACCGCACGAACGCGCCCTCGGGCGCCAGTGCCTGTCCCTCGACGAACTCGCCCGTCCCCTCCAACCGGGTTGCGAAGTCGCGCATGAACTGGATGTGCGCGTCGACCTCCGCCGGCGTCCACTGGTCCATCGGCGCGAAGTCGACGGTGGGCGTGGGGCCGCCTCGGTAGTGCTTCAGCAGCAGGTACCTCATGGTGCTTCTCCTTCTCGTCGCGTGGCCCGTCGTGGCCACTCGTGCCCCCGGGACGGAGCCGGCCGCGCGTTCTCGACACCGGAGGCCCGTGACAACGCTTTCCGGATTGCGGACGACTGGCCCAGCCGAGTCGTCCCGGGACTCACGCTGCGATTTCACGTACCCGTTCGGAGCTGGTCACCTGGGGAAACGAGACTACGCTCGTCCGTGGTCCCTTCGACCTGGGTGGAGCCCCCGTGCGCGGCGAACGTCGATTCTTGCGTCCCCGGATTCTCGCGGCCGTCACGTCGGTGGTCGCCGCGATCGCGGTGAGTGTGACGGGTGCCGCGTCGGCCACGGCGGCCACGCCGCCACAGCCGGCCGCGCATCCGAGCTGGCTTCCGGCCACGCCGGACCAGTGGCCGATCGTCGTCGACGAGAAGTCGACCGAGAAGCAGACGATCACCCGCGGGCTCACGCACACCCAGGACACGCTGAACACGGTCGGCGGCGTGCAGAAGGCGCAGGTGCTCCAGGCCGACCTGACCGACAGCAACCTGCGGCTGGGCGTGGTGGAGTCGCACGATCGGATCGTCGACCCGGCCAACGAGACCGTCTCGTCCATGGCGCACCGCACGGGTGCGGTGGCCGGCGTCAACGCCGACTTCTTCGCCATCCACGCCAGCGGCACGCCGCTGGGCATGGTCGTCCGGGACGGCCGCCTCGTGAAGTCCCCGAACCCCAACTGGAACGCCAACTTCGGGGTCCAGCAGGACGGTTCGGTCACCAT
>JAFMQP010000050.1 GCA_017354575.1 Acidothermales bacterium
CTGCAGGCCGTACCCCACCCAGCCGATCGCGGCGAACCCGACGACCTTCGCGATCCCCTTGCGCCGCAACGGCTGCGGCAACGGCGGCCGGCGGATGAGGCGGAGCCCGGCGTTCAGCACCGCGCCGAGCAGCCGCGGGAACGCCAGGATCGGCGCGACCAGCACGATGAGCACGAGCGCGGGCACGAGGTAGCGCCCGGTCGACAGCAGCGTCGGCAGGCCGATCAGCGCGCCGGTGAGCAGGCTGATCGCGAGCGCGAGCACGAACGAGACGCCCATCCGCGCCCGCGGCACGCCGGCCGACCGGCCCAGCTCCATCTGCACGAGGGCGGGCCAGACGCTCCCCGGCAGGTACTTGCCCACCTGGCCGACGAAGTAGATGCGCGCGGCGTCGCGCACCGGCAGCCGCGAGCCCAGCTCGTCGAGCATCGCGCGCCACGACAGCATGCTGGCGAACAGCGCCACCAGGATCGCGGCGAACGCGAGCAGCAGGTGCGCGGCGTCGAACCTGGCGAGCTGCGGGCGTACCCGCGGCCACTGGTCGACGAACGCGTAGACCACGCCGGCGACGATCGCGACGGCGAGCAGCACCCGCACCCACCGCAGGACCCGCCGCCGCTCCACCATGCCGGCGAACCTACCCCGCACGCGCGCCCCGTCCGTGAAGGGCACCGGCCGCATGGCTGTGGACAGCGCTCCTCGACGCCTCGCCGGCGTACTCCGCCCCGGGCTCGGCCCTGCGCAACGCCCTCAACGGGCGCCAGGTGAACTGGCGGACCCGGGGCGGGCACCGGCTCTCGCGTCCTGGTTGGACGACGGTGCGGCGGCCCGGACCGCCGACGGTGACGCCGTCGGCGGGCTCCTGCTGGCCGGTCCGTAGGGCGGGAGTGTCGGTCAGAGCCCCGCGGCCTCGGCGAGCAGCCCGACCTGGGCCGGGTCGGGATTGCACGGGAACAGGATCAGCTCGTCGCATCCCGCGTCGGCGAACGCGGCGGCGGTGTCGGCGACGGCCTCGGCCGAGGTGAGTGCGCCGGCCGCGATCCGCTCGGCGACGTCGCCGAGGAAGCCGTAGTAGTCGGTGAGGTACCGGTGGGCGTGGCCCTCGGCGTCGGCACCGAGGCTGGCGTACGTGAGGGCGGCGAGGCGGGGCGCGCCGTCGCGGCCCGCGTCACGCCAGGCTCGCCTGGCCTGCTCGGCACCGCCCGCGAACGCCTCCGGCCCGCCACCGCCCGCGATCCAGCCGGCGCCGTACTCGACCATCCGGCGGAAGGCAGCGGCGGCGGTACCGCCCATGAGCAACGGCGGTCCGCCCGCCTGCGCGGGCGCGGGGCCGACCGCTCCGGCGAAACCGCGCGGCTCCTGCGCCCACACGGCGTGCAGCTCGGCGAGCTGCCTGTCGAAGGCCCGCCCGCGCTCCCGGAACGGCGACCCCGTCGCCTCGAAGTCGTCCTCGCGCCCGCCGACGGCGATGCCGACGGTCAGCCGCCCGCCGGAGAGGACGTCCACCGTCGCCAGCTGCTTCGCGAGCAGCCCGCCGTTGCCGCGGTACGGCGCGATGAGGATCGCCGTCGTCAGGCCGATCCTCTCGGTCACGGCCGCGGCGGCGGCCATGACCGGCACCGTCTCCATGTTGGGGTAGACGACACGGTCGATGGTGCCGAGCGTCGAGAAGCCGGCCCGTTCGGCGGTGACCGCCCACTCCGCGATCAACCCGCCGGGGACGCCGGGGATGGTGGACGGGAGACCGATGCCGATGTCCACGGGCACACCTCTTCAGCTGCTGGACGGCGCTGGCATCCGCCAACCTAGCCCGTCACGGGTGGGCGAGCCAGCCGGTGAGGCGCTTCGACATGGTGCCCGTCGGCCTGGTCACGAAGGTGTGCTGGTCACCGCGGGAGTGCAGGTCGACGACGTGACGCAGCGGCGCGTCCGTGTACTTCCGCAGCACCTCGGGGCTGCCCGCCAACAGCACGGGCCGGCGTCCGGTGCCCCGGATCGCGGCGACGGCGGCGTCCACCCGGGAGCGCGTGGGCGTGTAGAAGCGGGCGACCGGCGTCCCGCACATGCCGCGGACGGCGGCGGTGTAGACGTTCGCCGAACGGTCCAGCCCGACGACGGACGCGTTCGGCCCGATCGCGCGGCACAGCCGGTGCAGCTGGGTCACCTCGCCGCGGTGCGTCGTGGCCGTGAACAGCGGGCCGGTCGCGACGCCGAGCGGCACGAGCAACGCCAGCACGCCGGCGACGGCGAGCGCGCGCGGCGACCGGCGCGGCAACCGGCCGGCGAGCCGCCACGGCCGTCCGTCCCGCCCTGGTGCCGAACGCAGCAGGCCGACGAGCCACCCCAGCCCCCAGCACGCGAGCAGCACCATCGTCGGGAGCACGGTGGGCACCAGCCGGCGGTCCGCCCACGGATGGTCGGGCGTGATGCCGGGCAGGTACAGCGTCGTCGCCGTCGTCCACAGCAGGATCGGCAGCACCGGCACCCACCGCGGCGCCCGCCCGCCGAGCACCCGCGCGGTGAGCACCGCCGCCGCGACCGCCGCGAGCGCCACCGCGGGCCAGCCGAGCCACCACGCCACCCAGTGCAGCGCGTACTCGTAGTAGAACCGGCCGGGGTCGTGCGGCAGGCCGAGCCTGCCCTGCATGTACCCGATGTAGTGGGCGGTCGAGCCCGTCGCCCCGCGCACCGTCTGCCACGCCGGACGGGTCGCGAACGCGACGAAGGCGGCGAGCACCAGCACACCGCAGGCCGTCGCCACCGGCAGCCGGCCCACCCGCCACCGGGCGATCCGGTCGGGCGCGAGTGGGCCCAGCCGGCCGAACCGCCCGAGCAGCGCGTACGCCGCCGCCACCACTGCCACCGCCGCGGCGATCACCCCGAGCGGGACGACGGAGTCGCTCAGCGACGTGACGTACGGACGGCTCAGCACCCACCCGTCCACCGCGCCGACGGCCAGGCCCGCCGACAGGAACAGCGTGAACGGCAGCGCGTACCGCCGGCGCCGCGCCGCGAACACCCCGGCGAGCGCGATCGCCGGCACCAGGTCCTTCAGCACGTCGACGCGCACCAGCTCGCCGATCCCGAGCAGCAGCCCGCTCGCCCCCGCGAGCACCCACACGGCGCCGCGGGCGCGTACGGTGCGGCAGTCGAGCAGCAGGCACAGGCCCGCGAGCACGAGCAGCTCGGCCAGCGGCTCGCTGTACGCCGAACGCGCGACGAACAGCTGCGGGAAGGAGAACGCGAGCAGCAGCGTCGCGAACGGCGCGATCCGCGGGCCCACCAGCCGCGCCGTGAGCCCGCCGAACGCGAGCAGCGCGAGGCTGCCGAGGACGGCGTTCAGCACGAGCATCCCGCCGAGCCCCGCCGTCCACTTCGCGACGGCGAGCAGCATCGGCAGGCCGATCATGAACTGCGGCCAGACCACCGGACCGACCTGGTAGAACGCCGGGCTGTTCCAGGACATCCCCGGCACGCCGCCGCCGAACGCCCAGCGGGACTCGGCCACCGGCAGCGAGCCGTGCCGCCCCAGCCACCAGCCGAACTGGACGTACGACGCCGGGTCACGCTCGACGAAGATCTGCTCCGAGTGGGTGACCCCGACCAGGACGCCGAACACCGCGGCGACCGCGACGGTCGACCACACCACCCACGTGGGCGTGCGTGCGCCGTCGTCCGGACGCAGCCGCACTCCCCGCGCGCTCCGCCACACGCACCAGCCGAGCGCCACCGCGGCGACGCCGCCGAGCGGCAGCACGAGTACCGGCCGGAACGCCCCGGCAAGCACGAGCAGGAAGCCGGTCACCAGCAGGCCCGCCGCCCCCGCCGCCGGCACCACCGACAGCCGGGCCAGCCACTGCCCGGCCCGGTCCGTGGTGACCGTCGGGTCAGGACCACGCGGGGCCACGGCAGCGCGTGGTCCTGACACCTTCTCCGTGCGCGCCATCTACCGGCCGCCCTTGCGCAGCACCACGTAGCCGTCGCTGCGGAACACCTCGCGGTAGCCGTGCGCCTCCAGGTACGGCAGCCGGTGCCGCTGCTCGGCGAGCGTGACGAACGGGAACGAGCGGTGCGCGGTGTCGAGCACGACCCACGGCGCACCGCGCGGCGTCCGGTCGAGCAACCGCACGTCGCAGCGCCCGGACAGCGCCGGCCCCAGGTAGTTCATCGCCTCCACGGTGACACCGTCCGGCACCTTCGCCACCGCGGCCGCGGCGGCGCGCTGGCGCGGCGAGGCCGTCCACCAGGACGCGTGGGCGAGGTTGTGGAACGGGAACCAGAGCGCGGTCACCAAGGTGGCGGCGCACGCGAACGCCGCCCACCCCGTGCCCGCGACCCGCTGCGCCGTGCCGTACCGCGCCACCCACAGCCGCGCCAGCCGTGCGGCCCCGTCGACACCCGCGCAGAACAGGATCACCACGACGAACGCGTTGTAGTGCGGCCAGACCGCCCACCAGTTCGGGTTGGACGCGAGCAACCGCTCCGCGAGCAGCGGCACGGCGGGCAGCACGTACGGCGAGGCCAACGAGCAGAACGCGAGCGGCGCGAGCAGCCACAGCAGCAGCTGCACCTTGCCGTCGGGCGTGACGAACAGCGCCAGGGTCTGCACCGGGTGGTGCAGCACGTGCCGCAGCCCCGCGCCCGGCGTCGCACCCAGGCCGGCGTACTGCCAGTAGTAGCCGGGACGCCCGCCCGCGGCCGGCATGAGCACCTGCGTCGTCAGCCACACCGCGACGATGCCGGCGATCATCGCGACGACGCCGGGGAACCACCGCCACAGCGCCTGTTCCTGCCCACGGTCGCTGCCCTCCGGACGCCGGTGCGGGCCGCGCAGCACGACGAGCAGCGCACCGAAGCCGAACAGGAAGAACCCCATGTCCTCCTTCACCAGCAACAGCGCGACCGCCGCGACACCCGCCTGCCCGTACCGTTCGGCCTGCAGCCGCTCGTACGCGATCGCCATCAACGGCACCGCGAACGCGACCTCGTGCACGTCGAACGCCACCGCCGCCTGGATCGGGCCGCTGACCGCGAACGCCACCGCCACGAGGTACGCCGCGGCCGGGCCGAGCAGCCGCCTGGTGAACACCCAGACGAACGGGATCGCCAGCGCGAACAGCGCGGCCTGTGCGAGCACGAGCGTGATCGGCCGGTCGTGGATCCAGTACAGCGGCGCGAGCACGGCGAGGATCGGCGAGAAGTGGTCACCGAGGACGGAGAAGTACGGCCCGAAGTCGTTGTGCACGCCCTTCACCGGCGCGATACCGGGCTGGAGGTGCGCGTAGCTGCGCACCGCCTGGTCGAAGATCACCAGGTCGTACGTCGCGGCGCGGAAGTGCTGCAGCCGGCTGACGGCGTACGTCGCGTACAGCCCGAACGCGGCCAGCACGACGACGGCCACACCGAGCCGATGACGGGTCGGCGCCGACACACGACCGCGGGGACGATGCACGCGGGAAGATTATCGAGTGCCACTGAACGCCCGCGGAGTACACGGGAGACGGGCGGCTCGGGCCAAGTAGAGTGAGCGCCTCATGAGGGTCCCTACGCTGCCCACCGACAGCCTGCCGCTGCGCGCGGCCAAGGTCGCCGCCGACGTCGCGCTCTGGGGACGGGTCGGCGCCCAGCGCACCGCAGAACGCACGCTGCTGCCTGCGGGCACCAGGCCGATCCCCAGGACCGTCCCCGTCACCGGCGTGCTCCACCGCCGGGTCGAGGTGGACGCCGCCGTGCACGAGGCGCGCCGGCTGCGCCTCCCCCTGCACCACACCAGGGAGAAGAACTGGGACGTGCTCGGCGCCGTACGGGCGGTCGTCGAGCGGTGCGGCACCGACGCGCGGGTGGTCGACGGCGGTGCCGCGCGGTACTCCACCGTGCTGCCGTCGCTTCGGCTGTACGGGCTGCGCGAGCTGTCGGGGATCAACCCGGAGTTCGGCCGCACCACCTACCGGGGGCCGGTCGCGTTCCGCCACGGCGACATCACCGCCACCGCCCTGCCGGCCGGCTCGCTCGACGCGGTCACGTGCATGAGCGTGATCGAGCACGGCGTCGACGTCTCCGCGTTCCTCGCCGAGTCCGCGCGCATCCTGCGGCCCGGCGGCGTCCTCGTCGTCTCCACCGACTACGACCGCGAGCCGCCCGACACGTCCGCGCTGTCGGCGTACGGGCAGCCGGTGCGGATCTTCGGCCCGGACGAGATCAGCGGCGTGGTCGACGACGCCCAGCGCTGCGGCCTGTCGCTCGTCGGCGAGCTGGACCTCGAGCACAGGGAGCGCCCCGTGCACTGGGCGAGATACGGGCTCGACTACACCTTCGTCCTGCTCACCTTCGAGAAGACCGGCTGACCGCTCAGTGGCCGGTCAGCGTGCCGAGCCCGATCAGCCCGCCGAAGACGACGAAGTACCCGAGGACCACGATCACCTCGAGCCCGAGCACGATGCAGCTGATCACGATGCCCGCGGTCGCCATCCCGTTGCCGGCGAGGCCGCGGTCCTTGATCTGCTTCTTCGCGACGATCCCGAAGATCAGCGCGAGCAGCTCCAGGATGAAGGCGAAGTAGCACAGTACGAGTCCGACGAGCGCGCAGACCATCGAGGCGACGGCGAGACCGGCGGTCTTGGCGGGAGGGTTCGCCCACATCGGCTGCGGCTGGTACACCGGCGCCGGCACGCTCGGCTGCTGGTACGGGACGACCTCGCCGTACGGGGACGACTGGCCATAGGGCGACTGGCCGTACGGCGTGGACTGTCCGTACGGTTCGGCGCCGTACGGCTGCTGGCCGCCCTGCGGCTGCCCGTACGGGTCCCACCCCGGCGGCTGCTGTGTCACGTCTGCGCTCCCGACTCGTCCTAGCTGCTGAATGCCGCGAAGACGATCATCATGACAATCCAGAACGCAGCGTAGAGCACCCAGAAGCCGGTGATGACCGCGCCGACGATGGTACCCGCAAGGGCGAGCCCACGGCCCTCTTCGCCGGATTCCGCGATCTGCCTGCGCGCGATCAGCCCGAGGACCAGCCCGACGGGCGCGATCACCAGCGCGAACACCAGCGACAGGATCGCCATGACGTTGGTCGGCGGCGGTGGCTGGTAGTAGTACACGGCCGGCACGTACCCCTGCGGCTGGCCGTACTGCGGCACCCCGTACGGGGGCGGCTGGTCGAACGGCGGCGGCGAGTCGTACGGCTGCCCACCGGTCGGATCGGTCGTCATCGTGTACCCCCCATGCTCGGCGGACACCGCTCAGAGGATCGGCGGGCGACCGAGCCGCGCCATCCGCCACGCCGTCCGCCACGAGATCGGCCGCCGCGGACCCGCGGAGGTCCGGCAGCCCTCGGCGAGGCCGCGGAACCACGGGCGCAACGCCGACGCCGAGCGCTCCCGCGCGACGGTGAGGGCCAGCCAGTCGCCGACGTATACGATCCCGAGCGGCAGCGGGAGGTTCCGCTTCGCGAGCCACACCCGGTTCCGCGCGTTCATCCGATAGTAGTTCGCATGCCGGGCCGGGCTGGTGCGCGGGTGCCCCATCACGGCGTGCGCGTCGTAGACGATGCGGTAGCCGGCGTCGAGGGCACGCCAGGCGAGGTCGGTCTCCTCGTGCGCCCAGAAGAACGCGCCAGGCAGCCCGCCGACGCGGTCGAGCAGCTCGCGCCGCACCGCGCTCGCGCCGCCGAGGAAGGTCGTCACGTCGCCGGAGCGCATCGGGTCGCCGGCGCGCAGCCGCGGCACGTGCCGGCGCGCGGTCGCGCCCTCCTCGTCCACGATGCGGAACGACAGGACGCCGAGCCGCCTGTCGGTCGCGAACCTGGCCCGCACCCACTCGGCCAGCCCGTCGTCGGGGTACCAGCCGTCGTCGTCGAGGAACAGCACGACCTCGCCGTGCGAGGCGGCGTAACCGCGGTTGCGTCCCTCGGGCAGCCCGACGTTCTCCGGCAGCCGCACGTACACCACGTCGTCCGGCAGGTCCGGCACGTCGGCGCCGTTGCCCACGACGACGAGCTCGACCGGCTCGCCGCGCTGCGCCCGCACGCTGTCGAGCGCGCGCTTCAGCTCCACCGGGCGGTTGCCCATGGTGAGCACCACGCACGACAGCGACAGCGTCACTTGAGCCTCCTGCTCAGCAGCACGCTGGCGAGATGCAGCACGGTGAACGCCGCCGCGATCACGGCGCAGACGACGAGCAGCACGCGGGTGGCGGCGAGCCCGCCGGCGGCGGCGTCGTAGATCGCGACGAGCAGCGCCGCGATCGACAGCTCCATCGCCAGGATCAGCCGGTTCAACTGCAGCAGCGACGCGATCCGGCGCAGCGCGCCGACCGTGCTGCTGCGCGGTGCGAGGTCGTCGTCGGTCGTGGCGGTCCTGCCGGTCCGCAGCCGGGCGACGTCGACGAGGTCGGTCTCGGCCTTGATCAGCACGGCACCCAGCGCGGCGAACGCGCCGAGCTCGGCCCAGCCGCCTACCACGTGCCCGCTGAGAAGGCCGCCCTGCGCCCGGACGCCGAGCGCCGCCACCAGGCCGCCCTCGACGACGTAGTGCCCGAACCGGTCGAGGTAGATGCCCTCGACGCCGAACCGCTGCTTGACCCGGGCGAGCTCGCCGTCGCAGCAGTCCAGCAGGAGGTACAGGTTGACGAGCAGCACCGCCACGATCGCCGACCACAGCCCGCCGGCCGCCAGCACGACCACGCCGAGCAGGCCGGCGACGATCATCAGCCAGGTGACCCCGTCCGGCGACAGCGGAGTCCGCAGGAACGCCCAGGTGAGATACGGCGACACCTTCCGCAGGTACAGCAGGCCGGCCCAGTGCTCGGCGTTGCGGCGGGTCAGCACCGCGGGCGGCTGGCCGATCCGCCGCACGTCCGCGGGCGAGAGCTCACGCAGGTTCTTCGACTCGGTGCTGGTCATCGGGCTCACCTGTCAGGCGGCTGGGATTGCGGGTGCGGCGGAGTTCGACGCGATGGGCCATGACCCTGCCAGAACCCGACGGCTCATGTCACCGAGGGGTCGGCGGCACGCGGGGCGGGGACGCCCGAGTCCTCACCGTAGGTCTCCAGCACGTCGTCGATCGGGCCGTCCTGCACGAGCTCGCCGTAGCGCAGGTAGAGCCCGCGCTTGCAGTACTGGCGCAGCTGGGTGTCGCTGTGCGAGACGAAGAACAGCGTCTTCCCGCCGGAGAGCATCTCCTGCATCCGGTCGTAGCACTTCTCCCTGAACCGCCGGTCGCCGACGGCGAGCACCTCGTCGACCAGCACGATCGGCTCGTCGATGCTGGTGACGACGGAGAACGCCAGCTTCACCTTCATGCCGCTGGAGAAGTGCCGGAACGGGGTGTCGAGGAAGTCGCCGACCTCCGCGAACTCGACGATCTCGTCGAACCGTTCGGCGATGGCCTTCTTCGACAGCCCGTGCAGGCCGGAGACGAGGTGGATGTTCTCCCGCGCGGTGAGATCGCCGATGAAGCCGCCGGTGATCTCGATCAGCGGCGCGACGCCCTGTGTGACCTTGACCCTGCCCTCGTCCGGCAGCATGACGCCGGCGATCAGCCGCAGCAGGGTGCTCTTGCCGTGCCCGTTCGCGCCGACCAGGCCGACGGACTCGCCCTCCTCCACGTCGAAGGTGACGTGCCGAAGTGCCCAGAACTCGTCCTTGGCGATGTGCGTCGCCTTGCCGCGGAACAGCAGTTCCCGGATCCGGGCGTCCCTGCGCCGGTTCCGGTTGAACTTGATGCCGAGGTCGCTCGCGACGATGACCTTGTCCGTCACGCGTCACCCCCGAGCAGGTCTCCCATCGGCTATATCTCCTTCAGCACGGTGCCCTCGAGCCTACGGAACACCCAGACGCCGATGCCGAGGCAGACGACGGCCGCGATCGAGGCCTTGATCACCATGTGCCAGCCGATGAACTCGTCCGGGAAGATCGGCTTGCGGAACAGCTCGATCACGCCGGCGAACGGGTTGAGCGCGTAGATGTCGAACAGCACGCCGTGCATCCGCGCGCGCACGGTCTGCGTGCTGTAGATGATCGGCGAGAAGTAGAACAGCAGCCGCAGGATGATCCGGACGACCCGCACCAGGTCGCGGTACAGGACCGACAGCGGGGCCAGGAACAGCCCGATGCCGAAGACCAGCGTGCCCATGATCACGATCGCCAGCGGGTAGTCGAGCAGGGCCTCGACGCCGATCGGCTTCTGGTAGATCAGCATGAACGCGATGAGCACGGGCAGCGAGAACATGTACTCGAGGAACTTCGACGCCACCACGCGGGCGACCCAGATCTCCCGCGGGATGCCCGCCGAGCGCACCAGTTTGGCCTCGGACGTGATGGCCCGCGACGACTCCGTGATCACGCCGTTCGCCCACCACCAGGGGAGCATGCCGGCCAGCAGGAACACGATGTACGGCTCGGTGCCGATACCTCCGCGCTTGAAGACCAGCCCGAAGATGAACCAGTAGACCATCGCGGACAGCAGCGGGTCGAGGATCGTCCACAGGTAGCCGAGGACGGAACCCGCGTAGCGGACCTTGAGGTCACGCTGCACGAGGATCCCGAAGACGCGACGGTTGAGCGTCAGCGTCTCGGCGCGTACCGCCATCACCGCTCCCTCGACATCACCTTGTGGGCCGCCCCGGGCACCACCATAGGTAAGCAGGCGGCGCGCACCGGCCAGGACCGTACCATCTTCGCCGCTTCCCAGCCCGACTCGGCGGTCGGACGCAGCCGCCGCCCTGACAGAGATTTCACCGCTGCGTTACCCAGCCCACGAACTCCGCGGTACGCCGCTGCGCCGCGGCGTCGTCCAGTCCGACGTGCTCCAGGATCGTGTAGCGGTCCGGCCTGGTGTCGGGCGCCGCCGCGACCGCGCAGGCGAACTGCCGGTCCTCCAGCGCCAGGTCGGCGGGCGTCGTCGGCAGGCCGTGGCGGCCCAGGCAGTCGCGCATGGCGGCCGCGAGCCGCAGGTCACCGCGCAGCCAGGTCGCGAACAGGGCACCCAGGCCGACCTGCTCACCGTGCGTGGCGTCACCGACACCGAGCCGGTCCAGGGCGTGCGAGATCTCGTGGCACGCACCGCTGCACGGCAGGCTGGTGCCCGCCACCGCCATGGCCAGGCCGGACAGCACCAGGCCCTCGGCGAGCAGGGTGAGGAACGGGTCGGAGTCGATGCCGTCGGTGCGGCCGAGCACCGCCTCCGCGCCGACCCGCGCCAGCGACAGGGCGAGGCCGTCGACCGGCTCGCCGCGCTCGGCCCTGGCGAGCTCCCAGTCCGCGGTCGCCGAGAGATTGCTCACCAGGTCACCCACGCCGGACCGCACCTGCCGGGCAGGGGCGGCGTGGACGTAGTCGAGGTCGACCACCACCGCGACGGGGATGTGCACACCGTACGAGCCGCGCCCGCCGTCGTGGTCGAGCGTCGCGACGGGCGAGGAGATGCCGTCGTGGGCGAGGCTCGTCGCTACGGCCACCATGGGCAGCCCCAGCCTGCTGGCCACGTACTTCGCGACGTCGAGCGTCTTGCCGCCGCCGATGCCGACGACGGCGTCGTACGACCGCTTCCGCAGCTCCACCTCGAGGTCGGCGGCCACGTCGAGACGTCCGTCGGCGGCGGTGAACACGTCCGCGTTCGCCATCCGCGACGAGAGCTCACCGGCGATGCGGTCGCCGATACCGCCGCCCACCACCGCGGCGACGACGCCGTTGGACGAGATCCGCTGGTCGGCGAGCAGTCCGGACAGCCCGGCGACCGCACCGCGCCGTACCTCGACGGCGAGCGGGCTCATGACCATGCGGGCTAGCAGCGGCATGCGATCTCCCTGGCCCGCGCGAGGTCGTGATGGTCGTCCACCTCGACCCAATCTACCTTGCCGATAGGAATGGTACGAACGTCCCCACCCCGGTCGGCCAGCTCCTGGTAGCCGTCCTCGTAGTAGAGCCCGGTGTCACGCCGCCAGGTGGCCTCGAGCGCGGCCGCGAGCGGCTCGGCCGCCTCCGGCTCGATGAGCGTCACCCCGATGTACTCGCCGCGCGCGGACGCCGGGTCCATCTGTTTCGTGATGCGGGACAGCCGGCCGGCGGCGTCGAGCGTCACCTTCATCTCCTCCTCGGCGAGCGCCTTCACGTCGTCGAGGGCCAGCAGCACCGACGGCCCGCGCCCCGCCAGCAGCGTCTCCTCCACCGAGCGCGGGTGGACGGTGTCGCCGTTGGACAGCAGCACACCCTCGGCGAAGTGCGCACGGGCGAGCCAGAGCGAGTAGCAGTTGTTGCGGTCGCCGGCGTGGTCGTTGGGGACGAGGGTGAGCCGCACGCCGTGGCGTCGCTCCAGCTCCCGCTGCCGCTCGCGTACGGCGTCGGCGGCGTAGCCGACGACCACGACGACGTCGCGCAGTCCGACGCCGGCCATGTTCCGCAGCACGACGTCCATGATCGTCGTCTCGCCGTCGACGGGCACGAGGGCCTTGGGGAGGCTCTCCGTGTGCGGCCGCAGCCGCCGGCCCTCCCCGGCCGCGAGGATCATCCCGAGCACGTGCCGAGGATACGGTGTCACGGCGTCCGGGGCGGCACGCACGGTCAGGCGGTACGGTAGGACATTCCCCCGAGACGGCCGGAAGGACACATGCACAGCTCGCCGAGCAGGTTCAGCAAGGACGACGTCCGGGGCACCTTCAAGGCGCGCGACGCCTGGTGGACGGTCCTGCTGGTCGACCCGCTCGCCGCGCCCGCGGTCCGGTTCCTGGCGAACCACACCCGGGTCACGCCGAACCAGCTGAGCCTGCTCGCGTTCGTGCTCGGGTTGGGGTCGGCGGGGGCGTTCCTCGGCGCCCAGTACCGCTGGCTGGTGCTCGGCGCCGTGCTGTTCTATCTGGCGTTCTACGTCGACTGCATCGACGGCAAGATCGCCCGGCTCAAGGGCACGGGGTCGACGTGGGGTCAGTGGCTGGACTTCATCTTCGACCGCATCCGGATCTTCCTCTGCGTGCTGGCCCTGATCGTCGGCCAGTACGAGCGCACCGGCCAGGCGGTGTTCCTCGTCGTCGGCATGACGGCGGTGTTCATCGAGTGCATGCGCTACATCAACTCGTCGACGTCCGAGCGGCTGCGTCAGTACATGCGCGCGCGGATGAGCGAGACGCTACGAGGCGAGGGCACGAACGCGAAGGGGACGGCCGCCGACGAGCCGTTGCCGTTCATCGAGGACGTGCTGACGGAGAACCCCGACCTCGACCCGGAGGAGGTCGCGGCGAGCGGCAACGTCGTCGACCTGCAGCAGGGCTTCCGCAGCAAGTTCAAGTTCTACAACAAGTTCCGGCACACGCTGCGCCGCCACCGCATCCGTCCGCACCTGTGGAGCGGCATCGAGTTCCAGATGTTCGTCTGCATCGTCGGCCCGCTCACGTACCAGGTGCTCCCGATGATGATCGCTGCGGCCGGGCTGTTGCTGGTCTTCGAGGTGATCCTCGTCTACAAGCTGTGGCTCAACGTCCGCGACTTCGACCGCGCGATGGCCGCGCACGGCGGGCGGTCAGTCGCGGACGCGCCGGCGAAGTGACGCCGCGACGCCCGTGAGGAAGCCCGCGCCCCAGGCGTGGTGCATGGTCGCGTAGACGGCGGGCAGCAGCGCCTTCGCGCGCGGCGGCAGGGCGCGTCCTGTGACCGCCGCACCCACGACCACGGCGGCGACGTACGCCCCCGGCACGACGAGGGCCCAGCGCCGCCCGGTCAGCGCGACGGCGAGCGCGGCGACCGTGCCGGCGACCGCTGCGGGCGGCGCGAGGTAGCGGGCGGACACCGTCTCCGGGTGCCGCACCATGACCTGCCAGCGCCACGCGCCGGTGGTGAAGTACTGCCTGGCCAGCGCGCCGAACGTCGACCGCGGCCGGTACTCGACGCGCAACCGCGGGGTGAACCAGACGACGCCACCGGTCTCCCGGATGCGGTGGTTCATCTCCCAGTCCTGCGCCCGGTGGAACGTCTCGTCGTAGCCGCCGACGCGGTCCAGCGCCGACCGCCGGAACGCGCCGAGGTAGACGGTCTCGGCCGGCCCCTCCGCGCCGCCTGTGTGGAACGCCGTCGCGCCGACGCCGATGCGCGAGCTCATCGCGCACGCGACCGCGCGCTCGAAGTCCGTGCTGCCCTCGGCCGCCATCAGCCCGCCGACGTTGTCCGAGCCGGTCTCGTCCAGCACCTCGACCGCGGTGCGCACGTAACCGGCCGGCAGCACCGAGTGCCCGTCGACGCGCACCAGCACGTCGTGCTTGGCCGCGGCGATCGCGGCGTTGAGCCCGTGCGGCGTGTGCCCGTCGGGGTTGTCCACGACGCGGACACGCGCGTCGGCGGCGGCGAGCTCCTGGGCCACCTCGTCGGTGCGGTCGCGCGACGGGCCGATCGCGAGCACCACCTCGAGCTCGCCCGGGTAGTCCTGCGCGAGGATGCCGGTGACGGCCTCGCGCAGGTGCCGTTCCTCGTTCAGCACCGGCATGACGACCGACACCGCCGGCCAGATCGCTGTGTCCAGAGGCGACATGGCCGGCACCCTACTCGCGGT
>JAFMQP010000051.1 GCA_017354575.1 Acidothermales bacterium
GACGCTGCCGACTGTGTCGTAGCCCGCTCGGCCGGCGCGTCCCGCGATCTGGTGGAACTCGCGCGCGTGCAGCAACCGCGTCCTCGTCCCGTCGTACTTGGAGAGCCCGGTGAACAGCACCGTGCGGATCGGCACGTTGATGCCGACGCCGAGCGTGTCCGTTCCGCAGACGACCTTGAGCAGGCCGTCCTGGGTGAGCCGCTCGACCAGCCTGCGGTATTTCGGCAGCATGCCGGCGTGGTGGACGCCGATGCCGTGGCGTACCAGGCGCGACAGCGTCTTCCCGAAACCCGCCGTGAACCGGAAGTTGCCGATCTTCGCGGCGATCGCGTCCTTCTCCGCGCGGGTGCAGACGTTGACGCTCATCAGCGCCTGCGCCCGTTCGATCGCCGCGGCCTGGGTGAAGTGCACGACGTAGACGGGCGCCCGGTGCGTGGTGAGCAGTTCCTCGAGCGTCTCGTGCAGCGGCGTCGTGACGTAGCCGAAGGTGAGGGGAACGGGGCGTTCGGCGGACGTGACGACCGCGGTGGGCCGCCCCGTGCGGCGGGTCAGGTCGGCCTCGAAGAAGGCGACGTCGCCGAGTGTCGCGGACATCAGGACGAACTGCGCCTGCGGCAGTTCGAGCAGCGGCACCTGCCAGGCCCAGCCGCGGTCGGGGTCGGCGTAGAAGTGGAACTCGTCCATCACGACCTGCCCGACGTCGGCGTCCTCGCCGCCGCGGAGGGCGAGGTTGGCGAGCACCTCGGCGGTGCAACAGACCACCGGCGCGTCCGGGTTCACGCTGGCGTCGCCGGTGAGCATGCCGACGTTCTCGGCGCCGAAGACGTCGCACAGCGCGAAGAACTTCTCCGACACCAGCGCCTTGATCGGCGCGGTGTAGAACGACCGCCGGCCGGTCGAGAGCGCCGCGAAGTGCGCGCCGGTGGCGACGAGGCTCTTGCCGGAACCCGTCGGCGTACTGAGGATCACGTTCGCGCCGGAGAGGACCTCGATGAGCGCCTCCTCCTGGTGCGGGTAGAGGCGCAGGCCCCGGGCGGCCGTCCAACGGGTGAACGCGTCGAGGAGGCTGTCGGGATCGGCGTCGGCTCCGTGGAGCCGGGGCAGCGAGTCGGTGACCGTCATGTCCCTTCCATGGTCGCAGATCTCGCCGGCGTCTCCGCTCGATAGCATGCAGGCCTATGGCGACGACGAAGCAGAAGGTGTCCCTCACCGGCATCAAGCCGACGGGTGAGCCGCACCTCGGCAACCTGATCGGGGCGATCCAGCCGGGCCTCGCGCTCGCGGACGAGTACCAGACGATGTACTTCATCGCCGACTACCACGCGCTCACGACTGTCCGCGACCCGAAGCTGATGAAGCGCTACACGCGATCGGTCGCCGCCACCTGGGTCGCTGCCGGCCTCGACACCGAGCGGACCGTCCTCTACCGCCAGTCCGACGTCCCCGAGGTGTTCGAGCTCACCTGGATCATGGCGTGCATGACGCCCAAGGGGCTGATGAACCGCGCGCACGCGTACAAGGCCGCCGTCGACCGCAACCGCGAAGCCGGCAGCGATCTCGACGCGGGCGTGAACATGGGCCTGTACAACTACCCGGTGCTGATGGCCGTCGACATCCTCATCGCCGACGCCGACGTCGTGCCGGTCGGCAACGACCAGGCCCAGCACGTCGAGATCGCGGCGGACATCGCGGGCGCGTTCAACCACGTCTACGGCGACCGGTTCCGGTTCAAGATCCCGCAGCTCGTCACGCCGTCCGCCGACGCCGGCCGCACGCTGCCCGGCCTGGACGGACGGAAGATGAGCAAGTCCTACGACAACACGATCCCGCTGTTCGTGCCGGAGAAGCAGCTGCGCAAGCTGGTCCGCCGCATCGCCACCGACAGCACGCCCGTCGACGCGCCCAAGGACCCGGACAGCGCGGCCGTGTTCCAGCTGTTCGAGCAGTTCGCCCCGTCGGACGCCGTCGCCGAGACGCGCAAGCGCCTGGAGGCCGGCGGCATGGGCTGGGGCGAGCTGAAGGACCAGCTGTTCGAGGTGCTCAACGAGCAGCTCACGCCGTTGCGTGAGCGCTACGAGCAGCTGATGGCCCCCGACAGCGAGCTGGACGCCATGCTCGCCGCCGGCGGCGCACAGGCCCGCAAGCGCGCCGAGCCGATCCTGGCGGGAGTCCGCAAGGCCATAGGCATCGACTGACCCGCCGAGTCCCAGCCCTGGGACCGCCCCTGTCCGCCCGGTCAGGTCACCGTGCCCGGCTTCCTCCTGCTCTTCTTGAACTTCCTGGTGTCGCGGGGAGTGGCGAACGGTTCCTGGTCCGCCGGGTGGCCGGCCTCGATGGCGCGCGCCCGCGGCAGTTCCGCGGCGAGCTCGACGCCCAGAAGGATCGCGATGTTAGAGATCCACAGCCAGATCAGGAAGATCACGACGCCCGCGAGCGCGCCGTAGGTCTTGTTGTAGTGCGCGAAGTTGGCGATGTAGAAGCCGAACGCGGCCGATGCCAGGATCCACGTCACCACGCCGACCGCGCTGCCCGGCGTCACCCAGCGGAAGCCGGGGTGCTTCACGTTCGGCGCGGCCCAGTAGAGCAGGGCGAAGACGGAGAGGACGATCAGGAGGAGCACCGGCCACTTCGCGATGTTCCACACCAACACGGCCTCGCTGCCGAGGCCGAGCGCCTGACCCGCCTTGGCGGCGAGCGAGCCGGTGAACACCACGGCGAGGGCACTGACGGCGAGCAGCACGACGACGGCCGCGGTGACGCCGATGCGCACCGGCAGGGTCTTCCAGATCGGGCGTCCCTCCGGCATCTCGTAGACGGCGTTCGACGCCCGCATGAACGCCGCCACGTATCCGGACGCCGACCACAACGCGACCGCGATGCCGATGACGAACGCGATGCTCGCGCTGCTCTGGTTGCCCTGCAGGCTCCGGACGATCGTGGTCAGCAGCTGCTTCGCCGGCCCCGGCGCGATGCCGCCGAGGTTGTCGAGCAGCGACTGCGTCGCGTTGCTGCTCACCAGACCGAGCGTCGAGACCAGCGCCAGGATCGCCGGGAAGATGGACAGCACGGCGTAGTACGTCAGCGCGGCGGCCCAGTCCGTGAGGTTGTCGGCCTTGAACGCGACGACGGCTCGCTTCAGCACCTGCCACCAGGACCGTTTGCCGAGGTCGGTCGGCGCGTCCGGCGCGTTCGCCTCCATAGGTGATGCCACCGCGATCGTTCCTCCCCGTCCCGTGGTGAGTACCTCTGGTACCCGGGACGGGCGACGTCATTCATGTCAGGGGACGACAAGCACCTTGCCGACCGCGCCGCCCTCCACCGCGTCGTGCGCATCGGCGACCTGGTCGAGGCCGAAGCGGGTGACCGGCAGCTCGCTCAGCGCGCCGTCGCGCACCGCGTCGGCGACCCGACCGACCGCCGCCGCGAGCTCTGCGGGCGGGACGAGATAGAGCAGGACGAAGCGCAGCGTCACGTTGGCGGTCATCAGGCGGCGTACCGGCAGCGCGGGGTCCTGTGGCGTGGCGGCGTATGTGGTGATCACCGTGTTGGGCGCCGAGAGCGCGAGGTCGAGGTCCAGGTTGGCCCCGAGGTCCACCTCGACGACCCGGTCCACCGTGGGGGCGTACGCCTTGACCTGGTCGACCACGTCCCGGTCGCGGTAGTTGACCACGAGGTCGGCGCCCGCTGTCCTGGCGAGTTCCGCCTTCTCCGCCGAGCTGACGGTGGTGACGACCCGGGCGCCCGCATGCTTGGCCAGCTCGATCGCGTAATGCCCCACCGCGCCCGCGCCACCGGCGACGAGCACCGTCGCGCCGGACAGCCGGCCCCGGTCGCCGAGGCAGTACGCGGCCGTGACGGCCGGAATGCCGAGGCTGGCCCCGAGCTCGAAGGACGCTCCCGCGGGAAGCGCGACCGCCCGCTCGGCCTTCAGCACCGAGTACTCGGCGGCGGTGCCCCAGCGATTCTGGAACGCGGCGAACACCAGCCATACGCGCTGACCCACCCGCGCGGCGTCCACGCCGTCGCCGACCGCGTCGATGACGCCGGCGCCGTCCTGGTTCGGCACCTGGAACCCGTCGATCGCGACCGGGGTGAGCCCGGAGCGTGCCTTCCAGTCGGTGGGGTTCACCCCGGACGCCGAGATGCGTACCCGTACCTCGCCGGGCCCGGGCTCCGGCGTGTCCACATCCTCGACCCGCAGTACCTCTCCTGCCGGGCCGGTACGTTCGTACACTGCGGCTTTCATCGCACTCCTTCTCGGACGGAGGTGACCTGTCTACCACCCCCGCTGTGAACGACCCGGACGTGTCAGTGGCGTGGGTCTGAGCGCGGGAGTTCACCGGGTGACGAACTGGGTGACTGTCGCGGCGACGTCGGGGTCGCGGAGGATGCGACGGTGACCCAGTCCTTCGGTGGCCACGAACCACGCGCCCGGCCACGTCTTTGCCAGCTGCTCGCCCTGCGTGAACGGGGCTTCCTTGTCGTCCACGTCGTGCACGACAAGAAGTGGCGGGCGTTCGATCCGCTCCATCAGGTTCGCGATGACGAAGTCGCGTATCGGTCGGCGCTCCCGGCGCTCCAGGTGTCGCGTCAGCGAGCGCCGCACCCGCGGGCCGAACCCGAGCGCCGCGGCGAAGGCGTCCATCCGGGTGAACGGGTCGACCGCGGGCGCGACGAGCACCAGCTTCGGCGTGCTGAGCCCGTCGTCGAGCGCGAGCGCCGTCGTCACGCCGCCGAGCGAGTGCGCCACGATACCCGCCGGCGAACCGTGTTCGGTGACCGTCGCGGTGAGCGCGTGCATGAGCTCCGCCGCGGTGCAGCGTCCCGGGCCCAGGGCGCCGGCGTCGGACTCGCCGTGACTCGGCGCGTCGAAGGCCACCACCCGGTGTCCCCCGGCCACCAGTGGGCGGACGAACGATCCGAGCTGTCCGCGCCAACCGCCCCAGCCGTGCACGAGGTACACGGGGGCGGCGTCGGCGGGTCCCCAGGACTCGGCCACCAGCTGTTGCCCCGCCGGCATCGTCACTTCGGACCGGACGCTCGGCAGGTCAGGACGGTCGTCGCGGCGATGGCCGCCGGCGGGCAGCGCGTACCACAGCCGGGCCGCCCATAGGCCACCCAGCCAGGGCGCGGCGCGTTCGAGCACCGTGAACGCCGCGTGGAGGACGCGATGCGGCGGGATCATCGACCGAACGATCGTGCTTTTCCGAGGTGCTTCCAGGGCCATGGACATCTGGCTCTCCTGTCATCGAGCGGTCAGGTACGGATGGCGTCGAGTAGTGCGTCGAACGCGACGCGGGTGCGGCGCTCCGCCGCCGGGTCGTCGAGCAGCCGGTCGGTGAGATAGAACACGAGCAGCACGCCGTACATGTCGTGTGCGAACTGCTCGGCATCGGTGTCGGCGCGCAGGTGGCCCGCGGAGACACCGGTGCGACACACCTGCGCGATCGTGTCGAGCATGTCCTGGTGGTTCTCGGCCAGCCGGTCGCGCAGGCGCCCGGGTTGCTCGTCGAACTCGGTGGCCGCCTTGACGAACAGGCACACGCCGGGAATGCGCTTGCTGCCGTACGTGAGCCAGCGTTCGAACAGCTCGCGTAGCCGTGGCTCGCCGCGCGGCGCGGCGAGCGCCGGTCGGAGTACCAGGTCGGTGAACGTCTCCCTGGCCCGCTCCAGGACGGCCAGCTGCAGCGCCTCCTTGGAGCGGAAGTGCGCGAACAGACCGCTCTTCGACATCCGCCTGCGCTCGGCGAGTGCGCCGATGGTCAGCCCACCGAGGCCGACCGAGAACGCCACCTCGACGCCGGTGTCGAGAATGGCGTCGCGGGTCTGTACGCCCTTGTCCACCCGGCCAGTATCGCACGATCGTTCGTTACTGACCAGGCCGTGGTCGAGCCGTGAGTTCGCTCAGATGTCGTAGTAGAGCTCGAACTCGTGGGGGTGCGGGCGCTGGCGGATCTCGTCGATCTCGTTGGTGCGCTTGAAGTCGACGTAGGTCTCCACCAGGTCGTTGGTGAACACCTCACCCTCGACCAGGTAGTCGTGGTCGGCCTCGAGCGCGTCGAGGACGGCGTCGAGCGAGCCGGGCACCTGCTGCACCTGCGCGTGCTCCTCGGGCGGCAGCTCGTACAGGTCCTTGTCGATCGGCTCGGGCGGCTCGATCTTGTTGCGGACGCCGTCCACGCCGGCCATCAGCATGGCGGAGAACGCGAGGTACGGGTTGGCGGACGGGTCGGGTACCCGGAACTCCAGCCGCTTCGCCGCGGGGCTGGTGCCCGTGATCGGGATCCGGATGCACGCCGAACGGTTGCGCTGGCTGTACACCAGGTTCACCGGCGCCTCGAAGCCCGGCACCAGCCGGTGGTACGAGTTCGCCGTCGGGTTCGTGAACGCGAGCAGGCTGGGCGCGTGCCTCAGCAGGCCGCCGATGTACCAGCGCGCGGTGTCGGACAGGCCCGCGTAGCCGAGCTCGTCGTAGAACAGCGGGCTGCCGTCCTTCCAGAGGCTCTGGTGACAGTGCATGCCCGAGCCGTTGTCGCCGAAGATCGGCTTCGGCATGAACGTCGCGGTCTTGCCCGCGCGCCAGGCGACGTTCTTGATGATGTACTTGTACACCTGCAGCCGGTCGGCCTGGGACAGCAGCGACGCGTAGTCGAAGTTGATCTCCGCCTGGCCCGCGGTGCCCACCTCGTGGTGCGCCTTCTCGACGAGGATGCCGACCTTCTCCAGCTCGGTCACCATGTCCGCGCGCAGGTCGGCGTAGTGGTCGACCGGCGGGACCGGGAAGTAGCCGCCCTTGTACCGCACCTTGTAGCCGCGGTTGCCCGGCTCCTCCTCGCGCGCCGTGTTCCACGCGCCCGAGATGGAGTCGATGCTGTAGTACCCGGTGTTCTGCTTGGTCTCGAACCGCACGTCGTCGAAGACGTAGAACTCGGCCTCGGGCGCGAAGAACGCGGTGTCGGCGATGCCGGTGCTCTTGATGAACGTCTCCGCCTTGCGGGCGACGTTGCGCGGGTCGCGGCTGTACGGCTCACCCGTGAGCGGGTCGTGCACGTAGAAGTGCACGTTCAGCGTCGGCGCCTCGCGGAACGGGTCGACGAACGCCGTCGCCGGGTCCGGCTTCAGCGCCATGTCGGACTCGTGGATCGCCTGGAAGCCGCGGATCGACGACCCGTCGAACATCAGGCCGTCGGCGAACACGCTCTCGTCGAAGTGCGAGACGGGCACGGCGAAGTGCTGCATGACCCCGAACAGGTCGCAGAACCGCACGTCCACGAACTGGACCTCCTGGTCGCGGACGTAGCGCAGCAGGTCGTCTTGGCTCTCGAACATCACCGCTCCTTCTCGGCCCTTCGATCGGTCGTCCTCACGATAGTCGGGCGGCGTTTCCCGGGCATGTCCCGATTGTTTCGCGGGCGTTACGCGGCCGGTCGGCTCGCATAGGATCACCCGCATGGTGATCGAGAAACCGGGCTTCCCGCACGGTATGGCGGACGAGCGTGAGCTGTTCCTGCACTGGCTGGACTTCCTGCGCGGTGCGGTGATCCGCAAGCTCGACGGGTTGGACGAGAGCCAGGCCAGGTGGCGTCCGGACGGGCGGCTCATCTCCGTGCTCGGCGTGGTCAACCACCTCACCCACGTCGAGTGGCGCTGGATCGACGGCGGCATGCGCGGCGAGGAGGTGGACCGCAGCGAGGCCGAGTTCACGCCGGGTGACGAGCTCACCGTGCCGGACGCGGTCGCCGCCTACCGCGAGCGCGCGGCGAAGACCGAGGCTGCGGTGCGGGAGATGTCGCTCACCGACCCGTGCCGGCGGCTCGAGGGCACCGACCTGCGCTGGGTGCTGCTCCACCTCGTCAACGAGACCGCGCGGCACGCCGGGCACGCGGACGCCACGCGTGAGCTGATCGACGGCACCGTCGGCGAGTAGCCGCGGCCGGCGCCACCGTAGGCTGTCGGCATGGACAGGCGATGGCTCGGCTCGTGGCTCGCCGGCCCCTCGTCCGCCGAGGACGGCGCGCCCGGCAAGTACCCGGGTGAGCGGCTCGGCCTCCCGCAGGAAGGGCCGGGCTCGATCGCCGGTCTCGGGCGGCGCCTCGGCGGCCTGCTCATCGACTGGCTGATCTGCAGCGTGATCGGGCTCGGCCTGCTCCGCAGCGTGCCGTTCGCGGCGCTGCTGGTGTTCGCGGTCGAGAACGTCCTGCTCGTCGGCACGGCCGGGTTCACGATCGGGCACCGGATCGTGGGCATCCGGGTCAGCCGGGTCGACGGCTCGCATGCCGGCTTCGGCTGGGCCGCGGTGCGCACCGTGTTCCTCTGCGTCTTCATCCCCGCGCTGTTCATGGACCGCGACCTGCGCGGCATGCACGACCGCGCGGCCGACACCGTCCCCGTCCGCATCTGACCACGGCACGATGACGTCCGAGCGTGTGCTCCGGCTCGGCCCGGTCGACGCGGGCGAGCTGCTGACGCTGCAGCGCGCGGCGTACGTGACGGAGGCGCAGCTGCACGGCGACGTCGACCTGCCGGCACTCGTGCAGACCCTCGACGAGCTGCGCGCGGAACTCGCCGACGCCCGCTGCCTCGCGTGGGGCACCCGCGAGTCGGGGCGCCTGGTCGCGGCGGTCCGCGTCCGGCTGGTGGACCCGACCACGGCCGAGATCGGCCGGTTGGTCGTCGCGCCGGACCGGCAGGGACGGGGCCTCGGCAGCGCACTGCTCGCCGCGGCGGAGAACCGGTTGCCGCGGTCGGTGACGAACGTGCGGCTGTTCACCGGCGAGCACAGCACCGCGAACCTGCGGCTGTACGCGCGCAGCGGTTACGCGGAGACGCACCGGACGCCGGCGGCGGGATACGACCTGGTGCACCTGGCGAAGGAGCTGACCGACGAACGCGTGGTCGAGCACGGCGTCGACGACATCGCCGCGCTGTTCGCGTCCCTGCCGGTGAAACGGGTCGCCGCCGGCGCACTGTTCGTCGACGCCGCCGGCCGCGTGCTGCTGGTCGAGCCGACGTACAAGGACGTCTGGGACATCCCGGGCGGCGTCGTCGAGCGCGACGAGTCGCCCAGGGACGGCTGCCGCCGCGAGGTACGCGAGGAGCTCGGCCTGGACCGGCCGGTCGGGGGGCTGCTCTGTGTCGACTGGGAGCTGCCGGCGCTGCCGAAGACCGAGGGCGTGGTGCTCGTCTTCGACGGCGGGATCGTGGGCGACGAGCAGGCGGCGTCGATCGTGCTGCCGGTCGACGAGCTCCGGTCGTGGCGCTGGGTCGAGCGGGACGAGCTGCCGCGGCTGATGGCGCCACGCAGCGCGAGCCGGATCGCCGCCTGCCTCGCCGCCCGCCGCACCGGCCACGCCGTCTACCTCGAACGCGGCCGCCCGTAGGCTAGCGCGGGGCGCGCGGCATCTTGGGCATCTTGGCCCGGGCGCTCTTGGGCAGCGGGCCCTTCGGCATCGGCAGCGAACTGGTGCCGAGCGCGCGCATCCGCCGCCGGACCTCGGCGACCTCGCCCTTGGTGAGGTTGCGCGGCAGTTTCATGATCCGCGACTGCAGCTTGTTCAGCGGGATCTCTTCGGAACCGTCGCCGCAGCGCAGGTCGTAGATGGGCGTGTCGAAGGCGACGCGGGAGACCTTCTTCTTCTCCGCGGCGAGCAGCCTCGCGACACGTGGTGACGAGCCCTCGGCCACGAGCACGACGCCGGCACGTCCAACCGCGCGGTGGACGACGTCCTGGTCCTTGTTCACGGCGACCGCGGGCGTCACCATCCAGTCGCCGCGCAGGCCCTCGAGCACGGCGGCCGCGGCGCCGGCCTGGCCCTCGATGTTGGCGTACGCGGCCTTCTGCACGAGCTGGCCGAAGAGGAACATCGCCAGCGTGAGACCGGCGAGCACGCCGAGGAACGTCGCGTACAGCAGGTGGTCGACCAGCGAGCCGACGAGCAGGCCGACCAGGACGGGCCCGACGAAGCCGAGCGCGATCCAGACGTAGGCGGTCCTGTTCTTCTCCCACAGGAACGCCGCGGACCGCCTGATCTGCTCCAGCCGTTTGGGCTGCTCCAGGTTCTTGGCCATCACACCAGGATACGGGGACCCGCGGCCTCACCCGCCGACGGGACCGACGGCGCGGCTTGCCACCGCCTGCCGGTACAGCCGCCCCGCACGGTAGGACGAACGCACCAGCGGGCCGCTCATCACGCCCGCGAAGCCGATCGCGTGCGCCTGCTCGCCGAGCTCCTCGAACTCGGCCGGCTCCACCCAGCGGGTGACGGGGTGGTGCCGCTGCGACGGCCGCAGGTACTGCGTGATGGTCAGCAGCTCGCAGCCGGCGTCGTGCAGCTGCCGCATGGTCGCCGAGACCTCGTCGCGCTCCTCGCCCATGCCGAGGATGAGGTTGGACTTGGTGACCAGGCCCGCCTCGCGTGCCCGCGTGAGCACCTCCAGCGACCGCTCGAAGCGGAAGCCGGGACGGATCCGGCGGAAGATCCGCGGCACGGTCTCGACGTTGTGCGCGAGCACCTCGGGGGCCGAGCCGAACACCTCGGCGAGCGCGTCGGGCCGCGCGTTGAAGTCGGGGATCAGCAGCTCGACGCCGCAGCCGGGCAGCTGCGCGTGGATCTGCCGCACGGTCTCGGCGTACAGCCACGCACCGAGGTCGGGCTGGTCGTCGCGGCACACGCCGGTGACGGTGGCGTAGCGCAGGCCCATCTTCGTGACCGACTCGGCGACCCGGCGCGGCTCGTCCCGGTCGAGCGGCGCGGGACGGCCGGTGTCGATCTGGCAGAAGTCGCACCGCCTGGTGCACTCGTTGCCGCCGATGAGGAAGGTGGCCTCGCGGTCCTCCCAGCACTCGAAGATGTTGGGGCAGCCGGCCTCCTCGCACACCGTGTGCAGGCCCTCGTCCTCGACCAGCCGCTTGAGCTCCGTGTACTCCGGCCCCGTCCTCACCCGGACCTTGATCCACGGTGGCTTGCGCTCGATCGGCGTACGCGCGTTGCGTACCTCCAGACGCAGCAGCTTGCGGCCGTTCGGGGCACGGCCGTCGGTGACCAGGCTCATGCCTCGACCCTAACCCGGTCGCCGACGGCGTAGCCGGGGTAGCCCAGCACGCCCGCCAGCCGCTTCTCGACGACGGGCAGCACCTCCGGCACGGTGACCTGCCGGCCCAGTTCGCGGGAGAGCGTGGTGACGCCGGCGTCGGTCAGCCCGCACGGGACGATCGCGTCGAAACCCGCGAGGTCGCAGTCGCAGTTGAGCGCGAAGCCGTGCATGGTGACGCCGCGCGAGACCCGGACGCCGATCGCGCAGACCTTCCGCGCAGGGCCGCGCTCGTCTGCCGGGAACCAGACTCCGCTGCGTCCCTCGACGCGGACGGGGTCGAGCCCGAGGTCGCGGCAGGCGCCGATGATCGCCTCCTCGACGGCACGGACGTACGCGACCACGTCGACAGGTTCGGTGAGCCGCACGATGGGGTACCCGACGAGCTGGCCGGGCCCGTGCCAGGTGATCCGGCCGCCGCGGTCGACGTCCACCACCGGCGTCGTGCCGCCGGTCGGACGCTCGAACGGCTGGGTGCGCCGGCCCGCGGTGTAGACCGCCTGGTGTTCGAGCAGCAGGCAGGTGTCCGGCCGCTCGCCCGCGGCCACGGCGTCCTGGATCTCCCGCTGCAGCCGCCAGGCTTCGCGGTACTCCACCGCCTCGTCGCCGAATCCCAGATGGACGTACGTCAGCTCGTCGGCAGCCATGGCCCAAGCGTATGCCGTCGCCGTCGGCACGCGCCGGACCGGCCGAGTCGTCAGGGCGTGTACTCGGCGACCCGGCCGAGGTCGGCGTCGTCGCACAGCACGAGACGAGCGGTCTCGCGGCCGTTCGGCTCGCCGAGCTCCAGGAGCGCGACCTCGTTGGTGCCGGCGCGCAGCAGCGGCCAGGGGACGTAGAGGGTCTGCTGCGGCCCGCTCGCCATGTCGTAGCGGCCCAGGCAGAAGCCGTTCACCCAGACGTACCCGTAGTCCCAGCCGGGCAGGCCGAGGAACCCGTCGGCGACCTCGTCGAGGACGAGCGGCGCGCGCCAGAACGCCGGCCCGCGCTGCCCGTCGGCCGCCTCCGGCGCCGCGCCGAACTCCAGCATCGGCAACGCGTCCAGCGGTATCGGCGTGGACTCCCAGCCGTGCAGGTACGCGTCGCCGTGCCGGACGCCGCCCACGACGCCCTTGCGGTCGCCGATCCGGAAGCCGAAGTTCGTCCGCCCGTACGCCGTGACGACGACGTCGAGCCGGACACCGTTCGCCGGCACCTCGAGCCGGATCGACTCGGTGCCGGACAGCACGCCCATGAACCGGTCGTCGACCCAGACGTGCGCGATGTCGCCGAGCCCGTCGAAGCGCAGCGGCGCCGCGGCGCGCGGGCCGTCGACCCCGCACCGGTAGCGGACGAGCCCGCCCCCGAGCCCGAGCTCCTCGAAGGTGAGCGGCATGGGCGCCGAGCGGGTCGGGCGGGCGATGCGGTCGAGCGCGGTGCGCAGCTCCAGGTGCCCGTCGACGGGCAGCGTCCCGGCGGGCAGCACCGGGTGGTCCTTGCGCGCCGGTTCCGCGGGCACGTCGGCGTACCGGCTGATCACCTCGCGGAACGCCCAGTACTTCGCGGTGGGCCTGCCGGCCTCGTCGAGCGGCGCGTCGTAGTCGTACGAGGTGACCACCGGCTCCAGCTCGTCGTCCTTCGTGGACCTGTTCGCGCCCGCCCAGAAGCCGAAGTTGCTGCCCCCGTGCGCCATGTAGATGTTCACCGACGCGCCGGCGCCGAGTAGCTCGTCCAGCGTCGCCGCCGCCTCGTCCGCGGGCCGGACGTGGTGCCGCTCGCCCCAGTGGTCGAACCAGCCGTCCCAGAACTCCATGCACATCAACGGTCCCTGCGACTGGTGCCGCCGCAGCGTCGCGAACGCGTCCGTCGTCTTGCTGCCGAAGTTGGCCGTCGCGAGCAGACCCGGCAGGGTGCCGCCGGTGAGCTGACCGTCCGTCGGGCCGTCCGAGGTGACCATCGGCACCTCGATGCCGCGCGCGCGGACGCCGTTGGCGAGGTGCTCGAGGTACGGCCGGTCGTTGCCGTAGGAGCCGTACTCGTTCTCGACCTGGACGAGGATGACGTTGCCGCCCCTGTGCACCTGGCGGCTCGCGATGCGCGGGATCAGCTGGTCGAACCAGCGGTCGACCGCCGAGAGGTAACCGGCGTCGTAACAGCGGACGCGGGCGGCGCGGTCGCGCAACAGCCAGGCGGGCAGCCCGCCGTTGTCCCACTCCGCGCAGATGTACGGACCGGGCCTGACGATGGCGTGCAGGCCGAGGTCGGCGGCGGTGTCGAGGAAGCTCTCCAGGCTGGCCAGGCCGTTCCAGAGGTAGCGGCCGGGAACGGGCTCGTGCACGTTCCACGCGACGTACGTCTCGACGGTGTTGAGGCCCATGTCCCTCAGCAGCTCGAGACGGCGCAGGTGCTGCTCGGGAAGGGTGCGGAAATAGTGCATCGCGCCGCTGATGACGCGGAACGGACTCCCGTCGAGGAGGAACGCGTCCGGGCCGACCTGAAAGCTCGTCACGACGCCAGACCCTAGTACCTGCCACACATGCAGGGTCGGGCACTCTGCGTCGGGCCGGTCGTTGTCGTGGTGATCATGGCGGCCTCAGATCTCGTCGACCAGATCGGCGATCGAGTCGATCACCCGGCTCGGCCGGTACGGGTACCGCTCCACCTGCCCGCGCGTGGTGATCCCGGACAGCACGAGGACGGTCTCGAGCCCGGCCTCGATGCCGGCGACGATGTCGGTGTCCATCCGGTCGCCGATCATCGCGGTGCTCTCACTGTGGCCCTGGACGGCGTTGAGCGCGCTGCGCATCATCAGCGGGTTCGGCTTGCCGACGAAGTAGGGCTCGACGCCGGTCGCCTTGGTGATGAGCGCCGCGACGGCGCCGGTGGCCGGCAGCGCGCCCTCGTTGCTCGGGCCGGTGGTGTCCGGGTTGGTGGCGATGAACCTGGACCCCGAGCCGATCAGCCGGATCGCCCTGGTGATCGCCTCGAAGCTGTACGTCCTCGTCTCGCCGAGCACGACGTAGTCGGGGTCGTTGTCGGTGAGCACGTACCCGATGTCGTGCAGTGCCGTGGTCAGGCCGGCCTCGCCGACGACGTGCGCGGTGCCGTGCGGCCGCTGCGCCTCGAGGAACGTCGCGGTGGCGAGCGCCGAGGTCCAGATCCGCTCGACCGGCACGTCGATGCCGGCGTGCAGCAGCCGCGCGCGCAGGTCACGCGGGGTGTAGATGGAGTTGTTGGTGAGCACGAGATAGCGGCGT
>JAFMQP010000270.1 GCA_017354575.1 Acidothermales bacterium
CACGCATCCGCTCGTCGTCGTGCCGCAGACGAGCAGCGTGTCCGCGCGGAGCGCCGTCAGGTGCGCCTCGAGCAGCGTACCGAAGAACGCGCTCGGCTTGGCCTTCGCCAGGACCAGGTCGCGCGGCTCGGGCGCGATGTCGGCGACGACGTCGTTCGGTCGGACGGTCGGCGCCTGGCCGCCACCGGTCTCCGCGGACCGCGTGTTCTTGTCCGCCCATCGGCCCGCGTCGAACCGGTCCGGCCGGTAGTCCATGCCCGTCGTGTAGACGACAGGAACGCGCTGCTCGTGGGCCGCGTCGACCAGCGCCCTGATGTGCGGCATCGCTTCCCATGCCGCCTCGCCGCAGCTGTTGCGCCAGCGCTTCACCGACTCCAGGATCGGCTCCGGCCGGTCACCGCAGAAGGCGTACGTGACGTCGACCACGACGACGACCGGCCGCGACCCGGGCCCGGCAGTGGCGCCGTAGCCCGAGCTGCCGAAGACCTTCTTGTCCCGCTCCGTCAGGAAGCGTTCCCAGCCGCGTTCCAGGTCCGACACGCCGATCACTCCTGTACGTCAGAGACGGGGGTGTTCATGGGGACGTCGCCTCGCCGGCGGGCCTCGTTCTTCCGGCTCGTCTCCCAGAATTCGCCGCGTACCGCGGCCGCGGCCTCCGCCTCGAACTCCTCGCTCCAGTCGCCCAGCGAGTAGCCGAACCACGGCGCCTGCGGCTCGATACGCGGCAGCCCGAGCTCCTCCCAGATCTCCCGCGCATGCTCCATGTACTCGCGCTTGGGCAGGGAGATCGGCGGGTACGGACGCTTGAGCGTCGCGTCGAAGAGGATCGCCGCGTCCTCCTCGTCGTCGTACGGCGCCTTCGGTCCGTGGCCCCATGCGCGGTGCTCCAGCACCTGCATGTCGTGACGTGGGTCCATCCGGTACGCGAGCGCCCAGAGGATCGCGTCGGTGTTCTCGGGCTCGATGTCGTCGTCGACGGCGATGGTGAACTTGCCGACCGCGTTCTGCATCGAGCTCGCGGCGTACAGCGCACGCCAGACGTTCGTCCGTTCCGCGCCGCGCTCGAAGACGAGCACGACGAACTTCCTGATGTTCGTGAGCGGCTCGTGCAGGAAGACCCGCTTCACACCGCGGACGCCGAGCTCCTTCAGCGTCGTCAGGAAGCGTTCCTCGTACGCCAGCTTCTTGATCAGGCTCGACTCGCTCGGCGTCACCTGGCTGATGATGGACGGGAAGATCGCGTCACGCCTGCGCGTGATCGCCGTGACGTTCATGAACGCGTTGAACTCCTGCAGGTTCACGTGTCCGTGCGACTCACCGAACGGCGCCTCGGGCTCCAGCAGCTCGGTGTCGATGAGCCCCTCGATGACGATCTCGGCCTCGGCGGGCACCAGGACGTCGACGGTACGCGCACGCACGACGTTCAGCGGCTCGCCGACAAGTCCGCCGGCGACCGCGTTCTCGTCGACGCCGATCGGCACCTTCTGCACCGCGGTCAGGGTGACGCACGGCGGCGCTCCCACGACGATGGCGCACGGCAACGGCTCCCGCCTCGCCCTGGCCACGTCCCAGTGCTCCGCGATGCCCTGGTTGAGCTCGCGGGACGCGTTCATGCCGACGCACGTCGCACTCTTGATCTGGCCGCGGTAGTTGCCGGAGTTCTGCACGCCCGTCTCCGGGTGCCGGGTGATGTAGTGCCCGCTCGTCAGGTACGGCCCGTTGTCCCAGCCCGGCGAGGAGATCGGCACGGGCAGCGTGTCGAGACCGTTCTCGGCGAGGTCGTCGCCGGTGAACACCAGCTCCTGGCACGGCCCGTCCTCGACCAGCTTCGGCTCGATCGGCTCGCCGATCGCACGTGCCCACTGCGCGCCGACCTCGTCGAGCGCACACCCCATCGACATCGCGTAGATGTCCCGGTTCGAGGCGAGCGCCCCGACGAGCACCGGGGTGCCGTACTTCCGGCCCTGCGCGTCGACCACGTTCTCGAACAGGAACGCCTTCCGCTGTTCCGGCGGGATGCCACCGCAGAACTGCCAGCGCACCAACGGGTGCAGCTCGGTGTTCTTGTCGATGGCGCGCCGTACCCGGACGAGCAGGCCCGCCTCGTCGAGCCGCCGTACGTGGTCGTGCAGGTCCGGGTAGGTCATGAGGCGATCCCTTTCAACGGCCGCCGCTCATCGCGGCGTGCCACGGTGCGAGCCTGCGTTCGGCGAGCCCGACGAGCCACGTGAGGATGATGCCGAAGAGCAGCACCACGATCACGGGTACGAACATCCGTGCCGTGTCGAAGCTGTTGCCGGCGTTGATGATGATTCCGCCGAGCCCCGTGACCGCGGTGAAGAACTCCGCGATCACCATGCCGATGACTGCCCGGCCGACTCCGAGGCGGAGACCGGTCATGATGTGCGGCATCGTGCCGGGAACGATGATCTTGCGCATGATCTCGGCCTGGGAGGCACCGAAGCTCTCGCCCACCTCGATCAACGTCCGCGGCACGGCCTGCACACCGCGCCAGGTGTTGATGAGGATCGGGAACACGGTGAGAGTGAAGACCACGGCGACCTTCACCGTGTAGCCGGTGCCGAACCACACGATGAACAGCGGGATCAGCGCGACGAGCGGCGTCGCGTAACCCGCGGTGATGTACGGGCCGAAGCCCGCCTCCACCAACCGGTACCGGCCCACGACCAGGCCGACGGGAACACCCACCACGATGGCGAGCAGGTAGGCCGGCACGAACGACGAGATGCTGGACAGGAACGCGGCTCCCAGCGACCCGTCGCCGATGAGCGCCAACGCCTCCTTGAACACCGCGGTCGGGTACGACATGGCGATGGGGCTCACGCGTGACCCGACGATCTGCCACAGGACGAGGACGACGATCCCGACCACGATCGCGGCCAGGGCGTTGACGAGCCTGCGACTGCCCGGGCTCGGTACCCGCGCCCTACCGCGCGCGCTCTGCTGGCTCACCGTCGATCACCCACTCCCTGCGACGCGTCCGCGCCGCTGTTCGCCTCTTGCAGCAGCCGCCACAGGTGTGCCCGGATGCGACCGAACTCCGCGGACGCCCGCAGCTCGACCGCGTCCGGCCGGGGCCGTGGCAGGTCGACGTCGACGATCGCGTGGATGCGGCCCGGGTTCGGCGCCATCATGACCACGCGGTCGGCGAGCAGCACGGCCTCGTCGAGGTCGTGGGTGACGAACAGGATCGTCCTGTTGTCGCCCGCGTGGATGCGCAGGAGCTCGGACTGCAGCGTCTCCCGCGTCTGCGCGTCGAGCGCGCCGAACGGCTCGTCCATCAGCAGGACGTCCGGCTCGATGGCGAGCGCCCGTGCCATGCCGACGCGCTGCCGCATGCCGCCGGACAGCTCGTACGGTCGCAGGTGCTGCGACTCGTCCAGGCCCACCAGGCGCAGGTAGCGGCCGGCGATCTCGTGGCGTTCCGCGGACCGGATGCCGCGCAGCTCGAGCCCGAACTCGACGTTCGCCAGCGCGGAACGCCACGGGAACAGCTCGGCGTGCTGGAACACCATCGCGCGGTCCTTGCCCGGCCCGTCGATGGGTGTCCCGTTCACGTACACCGTGCCGGACGTCGCGCTCTCCAGTCCCATGAGGACTCGCAGGAGCGTCGTCTTGCCGCATCCGCTCATGCCCGTGAGGGTGACGACCTCTCCCTCACGGATGGAAAGCGACACGTCGTCGAGCGCGCGGACCGTGCGTGTCTTCGCGCCCTGGCGGGAGGCGAACTCCTTCGACACCCCCTCGAACCTGACCTTCGGCGTCGCCGTACCGTCGACACGGTCTGTCGACTTGATCGCCTCCCGACCGTCCGCCATCGTCAGCCACCTGCCTTGACTTCCTTGCCGACCTTCGTGAGCGCCTTCTGCCTGTACGAGCTGTCGACGATGTCGTTGATGTTGATCTTCTTCTTCTGCAACCCGTTGCTCAACCGGAACTGCTGCAGCCAGTTCAGCTTGTCCGTCGGGATCTCGCATGTCGGTGACGACGCGTGGTACTTGATGATGCGGTCGTAGGCGTACGCGACGCTCGGGTCGGATGCCGGCTTCTTCAACGTCTTCGCGGACAGGGCGAGCTCGGCGTCCCGGTGCTTGGTCGCGTAGCTGATCCCCTCCATCTCGGCGGCGAGGAACGCGACCGCGGCCTTCGGTTTCTTCTTCAGCGACTGGCTGTTCGCGGCGATGACGAACCGTGGATAGTTCGGGAGCAGGTCCTCCGCGGCCGCGAGCAGGTGGAGCTTCGGCTGGCCCTTGAGCCGGGGCACGAACTCCGGCGACACGGCGACCGCGTCCACACGGCCGGCGAGCAGCGCCTGGAAGCGCTGCGCGTCGTTGCCGACGCTCACTGCACGGACCGACTTCGGGTCGACCCCCTTGACCTTCAGCATCGCGCGCGCCGCGACGTCCGGAAGCGAGCCCGGTTGCGAGACGCCGATCGACTTCCCTTTGAGGTCGGCGAACGACTTGACGCTCGACTTCGCGATGAGGCTGTAGGTGAGCCCTGGCAACGTGGAGCCGATGATCTTCTCGTGCGCACCGCGTTGCGCCGCGTCGAAGATGGGGTCCGGCGCCGTCTCGATCGAGTCGACGCTGCCGGAGGCGAGTGCCTGGTTCAGCGGGATGTTCCCGGTGAACTGCTTGATCTGGACCTTCACGCCCTGCTTCTGGAAGAACTTGCGTTCCTGCGCCATCAGGATGAATCCCGAGTCGCCCTTCGGGGTGACGATCGCGTGCACCCAGGTGTCCGAGGCCGACCCGGATGTCCCGTTGGAACATCCGACGAGCCCGGCGACCAGCGCGCCGACTCCCACGGCCGCGACCGAGCGCCGCCGCCAGAGTCGTGTCGTGTCTTGCCTGTCGCTAAACCGTGTCCTGAACCATGGCATGACGAACCCTTCGTTCGGGGCATGATCCGTGCGCTCCGACACTCATCGTTCGCGCGCTCCGGAGAACAGCTCTGGATACTTGCCCGTCACCCGATCCGCGACGTCGGTCGGGACGGTGACGGCCTGTGGGAACGTGCCGTGCGCGTGCCTGCGGTACGGCCGGCACGCGTTGATCACGGCACGCGACATCGGCAACTCGTCGAGCCCGTCGTCCGGCCCCCGTACGACCATCGGGTCGAGTGCCATGCCCCAGGAGTTCTTCACGAACTCGATCGCGTCGGCCGGGTCAGTGCGAGTGCACAGCGCCCAGATCACCTGATGCATGTCGCTCGGGTCGATGTCGTCGTCGACGACGACCGTGTACTTGCCGCCGAAGGCGCCCTCGTGGATCTGTGCCGCCACGAGGCCCGCCTGCTCGGCGTGCCCGAGGTGGGCCTGCTGGATGGCGACCACGTTGAAAGCGCGGGTGAATCCCGCCTCGTGGCACCACACACCGGTGACGCCGGGGATACCGGCCTCGTCGAGCGCGTCCCAGATCATGGCCGAGCGCATCGGACACCGGAAGTAGGAGTAGTCGTACGGAGGGACGCCCGCGCAGGTGCTGAGCATGATCGGGTCGTCCCTGTAGTAGAGCGCCTCGACGTCGAGCGTCGGCGTCTGCATCTTGCCGCCCGCGTAGTAGCCGAGGAACTCTCCGTACGGTCCTTCCGACACGGTGTCCTCGGACAGGTAGCCCTCCACCACGACCTCGCTA
>JAFMQP010000271.1 GCA_017354575.1 Acidothermales bacterium
ACATGTCGCACGCGTCGCTGCGCGACGACTACGAGGTCTCGTCGCCCGAGCTCGACACCGCCGTCGACGCGGCGCTTCAGGCAGGCGCGCTCGGCGCGCGGATGACCGGCGGCGGTTTCGGCGGCTGCGCGATCGCGCTGCTCCGGCACGACCGGCGGGAGCAGGTGGAACGCGCCGTGCGCGACGCGTACACGGAACGCGGCTTCGACGAGCCGCGGTTCTTCCCCGCGACCGCGAGTGCCGGCGCCCACCGCGAGGCTCCATAGCGCGCCGGCCCGACTGACCCGCCACCCCGCCCCGTTCGGGCCCGCCGATGGACCCGGCCGCGCCATGTGAAGTCGGGGCGCCGGGCGCTAGGAACCGGCGGCGTCCAGCTTGGCGATGGTCGCGAGGGACGGGCCGCGCTCGGCCTGCAGGCGACGGGCGACGCCCTCGGCGTCGCGGAGCGTCCGCAGCGCGTTGCGGCCGGCCAGCTTCACCAGGTCGTCGTCGGACCAGCCGCGCCCGATCAGCTCGGCGACCAGCGCCGGGTAGCTGGAGACGTCCGGGAGCCCTTCAGGCAGCGCGTCGACGCCATCGTAGTCGCCGCCGAGGCCGACGTGGTCGACGCCTGCGACGTCGCGCGCGTGCTCGACGTGGTCGGCGACCTGCGCAAGCGTCGCGACCGGACGCGGGTGCTCCTCGCGGTACTTCTCGTAGAACGCCTTCGTCGCCGGGTCGCGCCACGCGCGCGGCTTGACGATGCCCGCCCGCTCGGCCGCGGCCGCCGCCTCGTCGTTGTAGTCGATCACCTGCTGCGAGACGAACGCGGGCACGAACGTGATCATGCAGGTGCCGCCGTTTCCCGGCAGCGTCGCGAGCACGTCGTCGGGCACGTCGCGGGGCGAGTCGCAGAGCGCCCGGCAGGACGAGTGCGAGAACAGCACGGGCGCCTCGCTGACCCGGATCGCGGCGCGCATCGTGTCGGGCGCGACGTGGGACAGGTCGACGAGCATGCCGAGCCGGTTCATCTCCCTGACCACCTCCTCGCCGAACGCGGTGAGCCCGCCCGCGGCCGGCTCGTCGGTGCCGGAGTCGGCCCACGGCGTGTTGTCGTTGTGGGTCAGCGTCATGTACCGCGCGCCCAGCCGGTACATCATCCGCAGCGCGCCGAGCGAGCGGTCGATCGAGTGCCCGCCCTCCATGCCCGCAAGCGACGCGATCCGCCCCGCGGCGACGATGCGCTCGACGTCGTCGGCGGTGTACGCCGCCTCGAACGTGTCCGGGTAGCGGTCGATCATCTGGTACATCGCGTCGATCTGCTCGAGGGTCTGCGTCACGGCCATGCCGAACTGCAGCCGCGACGGCACGTACACGCTCCAGAACTGGACGGACAGCCCGCCCGCGCGCAGCCGCGGGATGTCGGTGTGCAGCCGCTCCTGCGGCTTCGCGATGTCGACCTCGCCGAAGTCGTACCGTGCGGCGTCGCGCATGGCGTACAGCAGGTCGTTGTGCCCGTCGACTAGCGGCGTCCGGCTGAGCAGCTCGCGCGCGTGCGTGAGGGCGTCGGTGGAGGTGAGGGCGTCGGTCATGGCGCCGACGCTACCCGCACCGTGATCGCCCAGAGCGAACAGTGCGGCGGGAACATCCGCGCCGCAGGACGAGTTGAGCCGGAGTAACTCAAGTTCGCTGAGTCATTACAGAAGGACGCCCATGAGCGACACCGTTCGTCTTCCCGTTCTACCCCTCGACGACGAGATCGTGCTGCCGGGCATGGTCGTGCCCCTCGACCTCTCTGACGCCGAGGTCCGAGCCGCCGTCGACGCCGCCCGCGCCGCCGCCGACTCGCGCACCCAGGGGCCGGGCATCCGCTCCACGCCCGCCACCGAGGTCGTCCTCGTGCCGCGGGCCGACGGCCGGTACGGCGCCGTCGGCACCCGCGCGGTCGTCGAGCAGGTCGGCCGCCTCCCCAACGGCAACCGCGGCGCCCTCGTCCGCGGCGCCGGCCGGGTCACGATCGGCGCCGGCACGTCCGGCCCCGGTGCCGCCCTCTGGGTCGAGACCACGCCGGCCGTCGAGAGCAACGCCGCGGGCCCGCACGTGCAGGAGCTCGCCACCGAGCTGCGCCACCTCATCGTCTCCACGCTGCACCAGCGGGGCGCGTGGCAGGTGGCCGAGGTGGTCGAGGCCATCGACGAGCCCGGTCGCCTCGCCGACCAGGCCGGCTACGCCTCCTACCTCAACCGTGCGCAGAAGCAGCAGATCCTCGAGACGCTCGACGTCGGAGAGCGGCTCACCCTCGTACTCGGCCTGGTCAAGGAGCACATCGCCGAGGAGGACGTCGCGGAGGACATCCGCAAGGAGGTCCAGGACGGCGTCGACAAGCAGCAGCGCGAGTTCCTGCTCCGCCGCCAGCTCGAGGCCGTGAAGAAGGAGCTCGCCGAGCTCGACGGCACCCCGGCGAACGAGCAGGACGACTACCGCGCCCGCGTCGAGGCGGCCGACCTGCCGGAGCTGGTCGAGGAGGCCGCGCTGCGCGAGGTCGACAAGCTGGAGCGCTCGTCCGACGCCTCGCCCGAGGGCGGCTGGATCCGCACCTGGCTCGACACGATCCTCGACCTGCCGTGGAACGAGCGCACCGAGGACGCCTACGACATCGGCGGCGCCCGCGAGATCCTGGACGCCGACCACGCCGGCCTCGCCGACGTGAAGGACCGCATCATCGAGTACCTGGCCGTGCGCAAGCGCCGCGCCGACCGCGGCCTCGGCGTCGTCGAGGGCCGCCGCAGCGGCGCCGTCCTCGCGCTCGTCGGCCCGCCGGGTGTCGGCAAGACGTCGCTCGGCGAGTCCGTCGCGCGGTCGATGGGCCGCACGTTCGTCCGCGTCGCACTCGGCGGCGTCCGCGACGAGGCGGAGATCCGCGGCCACCGGCGTACGTACGTCGGCGCGCTGCCCGGCCGCATCGTCCGGGCGATCCGCGAGGCGGGGTCGATGAACCCGGTCGTGCTGCTCGACGAGGTCGACAAGCTGGGCGCCGACTACCGCGGCGACCCGACGGCGGCGTTGCTCGAGGTGCTCGACCCCGCGCAGAACCACACGTTCCGCGACCACTACCTCGAGGTCGAGCTGGATCTGTCCGACGTGCTGTTCCTCGCGACGGCCAACGTGCTCGAGCAGATCCCGGCACCCCTGCTGGACCGCATGGAGCTGGTGACGCTCGACGGTTACACCGAGGACGAGAAGGTGGTCATCGCCCGCGACCACCTGCTGCCCCGGCAGCGCGAGCGTGCGGGCGTCGACGCCGGTGACGTCTCCATCACCGACGACGCGCTGCGCCGGCTCGCCACCGAGTACACGCACGAGGCCGGCGTCCGGTCGCTGGAGCGCGGCATCGCCAGGGTGCTGCGGAAGATCGCCGCGCAGGTGGCTCTGGGCGACGCGACGCTGCCCGTCACGGTGGACGCCGACGCGCTCACCGGCTACATCGGCCGGCCGCACTTCACGCCGGAGACGGCGCAGCGCACGGCCGTCCCCGGTGTGGCGACGGGGCTCGCCGTCACCGGCACCGGCGGCGACGTGCTGTTCGTCGAGGCGTCCCTCGCCGACCCGGAGACGGGCGGCAGCGGGCTCACGCTCACCGGCCAGCTGGGCGACGTGATGAAGGAGTCGGCGCAGATCGCGCTGTCGTACCTGCGCTCGCACGGCGCCGAGCTGGAGCTGCCGGTGTCGGACCTCGCGGAGCGCGGCGTGCACATCCACGTGCCCGCGGGCGCGATCCCGAAGGACGGGCCGAGCGCGGGCGTCACGATGACCACGGCGCTGGCCTCGCTGCTGTCCGGCCGGAAGAGCCGCGCCGACGTCGCGATGACCGGCGAGGTGTCCCTGACCGGGCGCGTGCTGCCGATCGGCGGCGTCAAGCAGAAGCTGCTTGCGGCGCACCGGGCCGGCATCACCACCGTGCTCATCCCGGAGCGCAACGAGCCGGACCTCGACGACGTCCCCGCGGACGTCCGCGAGGCGCTCGACGTCCACCCGGTGAGCGACGTCCGCCAGGTGCTCGAGCTCGCCCTCGAGCCCGCGTCCACCGAGGTGGCGGCCGCCGCCTGACCGCCAATCGTGTTAGGCTACTGCGCCCTTTCCCACCCACCATTCGGCCCTAGGACGGCTATGTCTTCAGCTGCCCATGCCCAGGAGGACGACGACCTACGACAGGAACAGCGCTACCTCGCCACCGCCCGTGACTGCCTGGCGAGGATGCGCGCCCACGTGCTCTCCCTGCACGCCGACGCCGGCGACGCCGTGTCGCAGGCCTACCTCGACGCCGCCCTCTACTACCGCGCGGAGGCGTTGAAGGACGACCCGGACACCCCTCTCTTCTTCGGCCGCATCGACCACCGTGAGCCGCGCGGCGTCTACTACGTCGGGCGCCGCCACGTCACCGACGACCGCGGCGACCCGGTCGTCGTCGACTGGCGCGCCGACATCTCGCGCGCGTTCTACCAAGCCAGCGCGGCCGAACCGATGAACCTGTCGCTGCGCCGCAGGTTTGGGTTCACCCGCGGCGCGCTGACCGCGTACGAGGACGAGCCATTCGACGACAGCCGCGCCGGCCACGAGTCCAGCCGGATCCTGCAGGAGGAGATCGAGCGGCCGCGCGTCGGCCCGATGCGCGACATCGTGGCGACCATCCAACCCGACCAGGACCTCATCGTCCGCGCCGGTCTCGGCGAGACGATCTGTGTGCAGGGCGCGCCCGGCACCGGGAAGACCGCGGTCGGACTGCACCGCGCCGCCTACCTGCTGTACGCGTTCCGGGAGCGGCTCGAGCGGTCCGGCGTCCTCGTGGTCGGGCCCAACCACGCGTTCCTCGGCTACATCAAGAACGTGCTGCCCGCGCTCGGCGAGCTGGACGTGACGCAGCAGACGCTCGACGGGCTGCTCGGCGGGGTGCGCGTCCGCGGCGTCGACGCGCCGGCCGTGGCACGGCTCAAGGGCGACGCGCGGCTGGCCGAGGTGCTGCGGCGCGCCGTCCGCTCCCACGTCCGCGAGCCCGAGGAGGGCTTCGTGCTCACCCGCGGCTCGCGGCGGTGGCGGATCCCGTCCTACGAGCTCGCCGACATCCTCGACGAGCTGAGGCGGCGCGACGTCCGGTACGACGCCGCACGCCGGATGCTCGCGCAGCGGGTGGCGCACGTCGTGCTCACCCGGATGGAGCAGGCGGGCGAGTCGCCGGACGACCGCGTGCAGGCGTCCGTCGCGCGCAGCAAGCCGGTACGCGATCTCGTGGACGCGCTGTGGCCGAAGGTGAAGCCGGCGGCCGTCGTGTTCCGGCTGCTGTCCGACGCGGCGTTCCTCGCCGAGTGCGCCGACGGCGTCCTCACCACGGACGAGCAGCGGCTGCTGCTCTGGGAACGGCCGCCGCGCAGCGCCGGCACGACCAGGTGGAGCCTCGCCGACGCCGCCCTCGTCGACGAGGCCGCCGACCTGGTCGAGCGCACGCCGAGCCTCGGGCACGTCGTCCTGGACGAGGCCCAGGACCTCTCCCCCATGCAGCTGCGCGCGGTGGGCAGGCGGTGCAGCACCGGGTCGGCCACCGTGCTCGGCGACATCGCGCAGGGCACGACGGCGTGGGCCACCTGCTCGTGGGCCGCGG
>JAFMQP010000272.1 GCA_017354575.1 Acidothermales bacterium
GCGCCACCCGCAGCGTGTCGCCGCGCCGCTCCGTCCGCCACGTCGCCACCGCCTCGCCTCCGACGATCGCCGTCGCGCGGACGACGCCGCCGCCGGGCGCCACGTCCTTCGCGTGGGCGCCCACCGCGAACGTCCGGTCCCGCCAGCCGAGCAGGTACGGGTCGAACGCAGGAAGCAGTCGCGGCGCGACAGGGGGCGGGTCGCCGGTGCGGACGACGTCGAGCAGACCGTCGCCCAGCTCCACCACGTCACCGGCCACGGACGCGAGTCCCGCGCGGACGTCGCGCAGCGGCAGTCCCGACCAGCCGGCGAGGTCGTCCTCGGTCGCCGGGCCGTGCGCGGCGAGATAGCGGCGCGCCAGTTCCGCCAACGCCCGGCCGCGATCGACGTGCGTCTCGGCGTCCGCGGGCCAGGGGACGTACGCGGGACCGCCGTCGGCGGCCGGCCCGAGCACACAGACGCGACGCCGCGCCGCGAGCCCGATCAGGTGGATCGGCGCCTGCCCTTCGGTGGGGACGCCCGCGTCCGCCAGCCGGCGTACGAGAGCCTGCCGGGACACCGGTCCGCCGCCCGCCAGGGCCTCCTCGATGACGGCGACCGCGTCGTCGGCGGCGTCGGCCACACCCAGTTGACGCAGCCTGCGCTGTCCGCCGACGGACGCCCGTTCGGCCGTGAGCGCGTGCAGCCAGCCGAGGTCTCCGGCCGCGACCAGGTGCAGCGTGCCGCGCATCAGCCAGGTGACCACGACCTCGCCGCGCCGCCGCGCGGCCTCGACGTCGGACAGCGCCGCCGCGGGTGCGCGGGCCCGCAGCGCGAGGGTCGCCGCGTGCTGGTCCTGCGCCTGCACCGCGAGCAGGTCGTGCACGAGTGCGCCGACCGTCGTCGCGACGGGACGGTGCAGCCGCTGTGCTGCGGCCCGGCGGCGGCGCAGGCCGGCGACGGAGGGCGTACGGGGCATCGGCCCATCATCGGATACGGGACCTTGGTCCGTGTCGTGACGCGGCGGTCTCGGTCATGATGGTGCTTGTTCGGTCGGGGCCCGAACACATGGATCGAGTGTTCGCCGCGTGTCTGGTTGCGAAGCGGGTCGATCGTCGGCGAGCGCGATCCCGGAATCCCGTGCGACCCGGTTCGGGGATGTGGGAGCACGGAACGGCGGGCGGAGTCGATGAGCTTGGGGCAACGACTCCGCCCCCTGCCGTTCCCGCCCGCGATCAGAGATACAGCCGCTGCTCGGCCGCCGCCTGCTCGTAGCCCTGCCTCGCCTCGCGCGTCGAGGGCAGCCCGGACGTCTCGGCGATCGGCACGTCCCACCGCGCGCCTGACCCGCTGAACCGGCCCTGCGGGTCGACCTCGACGTGGACGACGGTGGTGTGCGGGTTCGTCTTCGCCTTCTCCAGCGCGGCACGCAGCTCGTCCGTCGTGGCCGCGTCGATCGCCTCGACGCCGAGGCTGCGCGCGTTCGCCGCGAGGTCCATCGGCACGTCGCGTTCGCCGAGCCGGCCGTCCGGCTCACGGAACCTGACCTTCGTGCCGAAGCCCTCCGTCCCGGACGCCTGCGACAGCGCGCCGATCGACCCGTAGCCACGGTTGTTCACCAGCACCACGACGATCTTCCGGTCCTCCTGCAGCGACGTGACGATGTCGGCCGACAGCATCAGCCAGGCCCCGTCGCCGATCAACGCGAACACCTCACGCGACGGGTCGGCGAACTTCGCGCCGAGCGCGCCGGGGATCTCGAAGCCCATGCAGGAGTAGCCGTACTCCATCAGGTAGCTCTTCGGGTCGCGCGACTGCCACAGCCGGTGCAGCTCGCCCGGCATGCTGCCGGCGGCGTTGACGACGACGTCGCGCCGGCCGGCGGCGGCGTTGACCAGACCGATCACCTCCGCCTGCGTGGGCCGGCTGTTCTCGCCCGGCGCGACCGCCGCGGCCACGTCGGCGCGCCAGCCCCGGCCCGCGCGCTCGATCTCGGCGCGGTACGCCGCGTCGGTCGCGTACCCGTCGAGCGCGGACGTGAGCGCGCGCAGGCTCTCCCTGGCGTCCCCCGTGACCGCGACCGCGGACTCCTTCGCCGCGTCGAGCTCGGCGACGTTCAGGTTGACGAACGTGACGCCGCCGCGCCTGAACAGCGTGTTCGACCCGGTGGTGAAGTCGGTGTAGCGGGTGCCGACGCCGATCACGACGTCGGCGTCCGCGGCCAACCGGTTCGCCCATTCGGTACCGCTCACGCCGATCGCGCCGAGCGAGAGCGGGTGGTCGCACGGCAGCGATCCCTTGCCGGCCTGCGTCTCGGCAACCGGGATGCCGGTGCCTTCCGCGAACGCGCGCAGGTCGTCGGTGGCCTCGCTGTAGATGACGCCGCCGCCGGCGATGAGCAGCGGCCGCCGCGCGTTCGCGACGACGTGCCGCGCGCGGTCGAGTGCGTGCGTGTCAGCGCGCGGCCGCGGGATCTCCCAGACCCGTTGCCGGAACAGGCCGATCGGGAACTCGTACGCCTCGGCCTGCACGTCCTGCGGCAGCGCTACGGTGGCGGCACCGGTGTCGGCGGGACTGGTGAGAACGCGCATCGCCGAGAGCAACGCGGCCGGCAGCTGTTCCGGCCGGTTGACCCTGTCCCAGTACCTGGACACCGGCTTGAACGCGTCGTTCACCGAGACGTCCTCGGACGAGGGTGACTCGAGCTGCTGCAGCACGACGCCGGCGCGCCTGGTGGCGAAGATGTCGCCGGGCAGCAGCAGGACGGGCAGCCGGTTGATCGTCGCTAGCGCGGCGCCGGTGACCATGTTGGTGGCGCCAGGGCCGATCGAGCTGGTGCACGCGAACGTGCCCATCCGGTTGCGCATCTTGGCGTAGCCGGACGCCATGTGCACCATGGCCTGTTCGTTGCGTACGGGGATGTAACGGAGGTCGTCCCGGTACTCGAGCAGTGCCTGGCCGACGCCGGCGAGGTTGCCGTGGCCGAAGATCCCGAACACGCCGGCGAAGAACGGCGTGGGCTCGGCGCCGTCTCGCGCTACTCGTTGCGCGGCCAGGAACCGGACGAGTGCCTGCGACGTGGTCAGCCGGATGCCCGTGGACGCCATCGCTCGTTCCTCCAACTCGCTCCCTGCCTCAGTACGACAAGGGAACCACCTGCCGGGTCATCGGGACCAGGGCGGTACGACGCGCGCGCCGTTCATCGTCGCGGTGACGCCCGCCGACGTGCAGACCAGGGCGGTCGCGGGCTCGGCGCCGGCGTTGCCGAGCGCGAACGGGACGCCCGCCGGTACCGCAAGGACGTCCCCGCTGCCGACGGTCACCGGATCGCCGTCGAGATGACCGCTGAGCGTTCCCCTCTGCACGACGAATACCTCCTCGCGGTCGACGGTGTGCGCCTGCGCCGGGCCGCCCGGCGGCACGGTGAGGGACCAGATCGCGAGCTCCGTGCTGCCCCTGCTGGGGACGGCGAGCGGGCGGGCGACGACGCCGTGCGCCTCGATGACGGGCGCGTCGGCGTGGGTGATGAGCGGCATGCCGGACCTCCGATATAGTCAAGGCGCTTGTCGATCGACAGTAAAGCAGCTTGACGGTTGGAGGCAAGAGGGATGTCCGGACGCGGCGAGCTCGCCGTCCTGCTGGCGACGGCGTACCGGGTCACGGTGGACGACCTGCACCGGCACCTGGCGGACGTGGGCCACCCGGGCCTGCGGCCCGCGCACGGCTTCGCGTTCTGGTACCTGTCGCACCACGACGACGCCACCAGCGTCGACCTGGCGGCACATCTCGGCGTGACCAAGCAGGCCGCCGCACAGCTGGTCGACGAGCTCGACCGGCTGGGCTACGTCACCCGGGGGGTGCACCCGCGCGACCGCCGGGCCCGCACCGTCCGGCTGACCGCCAAGGGGCGCCACTGCGTCGAGCAGGTGGTCGCGTACTGGGCGGACCGGGAGCGCCGCTGGGCCAAGCTCGTCGGCCCTAGCGACCTGCGGACTGTGCGCAACGCGCTCCGGGCCTACGTGGCGGACGCCCCCACCGGCCTGAAGCCCCGCTGGTGACGTCGCCACCTCACGGGAGACATGGGCGGTCAACCCGCCGCGATGGGGGCGGTGAGGTTCTCCTCCGGGATGCCGAAGCCGTCCACGAGCAGGCGGGCGTGCGGGCGCAGCTCGGCGCACAGCTCGTTGACGTTCGCGATCACCGCCTTCGCGCGCTCCGGTGACAGCCGGCCGTGCTCCAGGAACCAGGCGCGGTCACGCTCGATCCGCGACAGCGCGTGCAGCGCACACACCTTTGCCAGCAACGGTTTCAGCGACTCGTCCGCACGCTCGACCGCCTCGACGAACGCCTCCAGCACGATGCGCTCGACATGCGCACGCGCCGCCAGCAGCACGTGGTCCTGTGCGTCGTTGAACACCTCGAACGCGTCCCGCCCGGCGTCGACGCCCTTCTTCAGCCGGCGGGCGAGCGCGGCGATGACGTGCTGCTCGCGCCAGGTGAACAGCTCCAGGTGGTACCGGCGGTCGCGCAGGTCGCGCTCCGTCCGGGGGAGCGCGTCGACCAGCCGCTGGGTCAGGGCACGCGCCGCCGTCGTCTCCAGCACGGTCTCGACGACCTGGCCGGTGACGTACCGCACCATGCCGCGGGTGTCGAGCTCGCCGAAGTCGTCGCGGTAGTTGGTGAGCAGGCCCTTGGCGACCAGTTGCAGCAGCACCGTGTTGTCGCCCTCGAACGTGGTGAACACGTCGGTGTCGGCCTTGAGCCCAGCGATCTGGTTCACCGACAGGTATCCCGCGCCGCCGCACGCCTCGCGGCAGGTCTGGATCGTCTCGGACGCGTGCCAGGTGCCGAGCGACTTGATGCCGGCGGCGTTCGACTCCAGCTGCCGCTGGTCGTGGTCGGAGTGGTCGGGCCGGGCGAGCACGTCGGCCAGCTCGGTCACCAGCTCGTCCTGGGCGAAGTGGAACGCGTACGTCGTCGCGAGCGCCGGCAGCAGCCGCCGTTGGTGCTGCCGGTAGTCGAGCAGGGTCACCTCGGTGCCGTCCGGCGCGGCGAACTGCCGCCGCCGCTCGCCGTAGCCGACCGCGATCGCGAGGGCCAGCTGCGCCGCGTTGGTGGCACCGCCGGCGACGCTGATCCGGCCCTGAACGAGGGTGCCGAGCATGGTGAAGAACCGGCGGCTCTTGCTCTCGATCGGGCTGGTGTACGTGCCGTCGGCCTCGACGTCGGCGTACCTGTTGAGCAGCGCCGTACGCGGCACCCGCACATGGTCGAACCAGATGCGCCCGTTGTCGACGCCGTTGAGCCCGGCCTTGCGCCCGCAGTCCTCGATGCGGACGCCGTCGCACGCGGCGCCGTCCGGTGTGCGGATCGGTACGAGGAACGCGTGCACGCCGTGGTCCTCACCACGCGTCCGCAACTGCGCGAACACCACCGCCATCTGGCCGTCGCGCGCGGCGTTGCCGATGTAGTCCTTGCGCGCGGAGTCGGTCGGCGTGTGCACGACGAACTCCTCGGCGTCCGGGTCGTAGGTCGCCGTCGTCTCGAGCGACTGCACGTCCGAGCCGTGCCCCGTCTCGGTCATCGCGAAGCAGCCAGGCAGGTCGAGCGAGACGATCCGCGCCAGGTGCTCCTCGTGGTGCCTGCGG
>JAFMQP010000273.1 GCA_017354575.1 Acidothermales bacterium
GGAAACGACAGACGGAAGACCGGTTGAAGGCCGGACCGGACTACGGGTCTGGGCTCGCCGAGCTGGACTGGCACGACTCCGCCGACTCGTACATCGTTACGGACGAGCTCGGTACACCGGTGCACCCGGAGTGGTACTCCGACGAATTCGCTCGGATCCTGCGGAAGGCGCAGCTTCCAAAGATCCGGCTGCACGACGCGCGGCACACCACGTTCAGCCTGATGGAGAAGGCCGGCGTACCTGTCTCCGTCATCAGCAAGTGGGCCGGACACCACGACTCAGCGTTTACCATGAGGGCGTACGTCCACGCGAGCGAAGAGGACCTCGAAGCGGGCGCCGAGACACTCGCGAGGATCTACGAACTCGGCTAGCAGTTGTGAGAAATCGTGAGAGATCCGGCCGGCGCGGATGTCTCACAAACAAGTCAACAGGGACCTGACCTGCGGAAACGTGGAGCCGGCAGTCGGATTCGAACCGACGACCTGCTGTTTACAAGACAGCTGCTCTGACCGACTGAGCTATACCGGCGGGTACATCCAGGGTACCTGTACGGACCTGGTCAGCCGATGCGGCGGATGCCGCGGCGGATCTCCCTGGCGGCGTCGCTGAAGAACGGCTCCGCGACGACGTACGTTCCCAGGACGCTGAGGATGCCGACGACGACGTTGATGCTGGTGCGGCCCTTGTCCGCCCAGTAGACGTCTTCGAGGTTGAGCAGCAGCGCGGCCTCGTCGGCGACGAGCGCGGCGCCGGCGCCGAACGCGACGCCCGCGACGGGGCGGTGGCCGGGCTTCGGGTTGCCGCGCACCGCGTTGAACGCGACGGCGGTCAGCAAGGCGATGCCCCAGTTGTAGTGGTGCAGGTGGTACGTGCCCGACTTCACGTTGCTCACCGGCAGCCAGGACCATTCGCCCTTGATGCCGTGGGTGATCAGCCGGCAGAGCCCGAACGTCGCGCCGAACGAGACCCAGGAGAGCAGCAGCGACTCGGTGAGCGGGTCGGCCTCCTCGAAGTAGGCGCGTACGATCCGCTCGGGCAGCGTGCCGCGGCGTCCGGTGTCCACGCCCTGGGTGCGCCGCTTCCTGCGGTGGTCACGCCGGTGCCTGCGCCGCTCCTCCGGAGTGGAGGCCGCGATGTCGAAGTCGTGCATGCCGCCTTCCTATCACCCGCAGCTGGCGGCGAGATCTCATGCGCTCGAACGATGAGCGCACTTCCCGCCAAGCTGAGCATCGGCGAGCTCGCTACCAGGAGCGGCGTGGCGCCCTCCGCCCTGCGGTTCTACGAGGCGCAGGGGCTGATCGCGGCCGAGCGTACGGCAGGCGGGCAGCGGCGTTATCAACGGGTCACGCTGCGTCGGGTCGCGTTCATCCGCGCCGCGCAACGGATCGGCCTCAGCCTGGACGAGATCGCGAACGCGCTCACGACGCTGCCCGAGAACCGCACGCCGACGAAGGCCGACTGGTCGCGCCTCTCACGGTCCTGGCGCGGCCGCCTGGACCAGCGGATCGCCGAGCTCGAACGGCTGCGCGACCAGCTGACCGAGTGCATCGGCTGCGGCTGCCTGTCCCTGCGGGCCTGCGCGTTGCGCAACGCCGAGGACCGGCTCGCCGGCTCCGGCGCGGGCGCCCGCATCCTCGGCGTCGGGCTCGACGACACGGACGCGGCACCCGCAACGGCGGTCTGACTCGATACGGTGCAGGAGTGCCGGACCTCACTGTCGGACGCGTGATCGCCGGCCGCTACGAGATCCTGTCGCTCATCGGGCGTGGCGGCGCGGCCAGCGTATGGCGGGCGTACGACCCGGCGTTGCAGCGCGAGGTCGCGGTCAAGGAGCTGCTCATGCCCGCGCACCTCGCCGCCGAGGAACAGCAGCGGTCCATGCGCGAGGCGCGTACCGCGGCGCGCGTCCAGCACCCCGGCGCTATCCCGATCTACGACATCGTCACGGATGTCGAACAGGTGCTCATCGTCATGGAGCTGGTCCGCGCGCCGACCCTCACCGACCGCGTCGCCGAGGTGGGCGCGCTGCCGCCGGAGTTCGTCGCGGCGCTGGGCATCCAGCTGGTCGACACGCTGGAGGCCGCGCACCAGCTCGGCATCGTGCACCGCGACGTGAAACCCGCGAACGTGATGGTCACCGACGACGGACGGACCTGCCTCACCGACTTCGGCGTCGCCATGCTCGTCGACAGCACCGGACGCGCCCGCGACGGCATCACGGGCGGTACGCCGGGCTACATGTCGCCGGAGCAGGCCAGTCGTGGCCCGGTCGGCACGCAGAGCGACGTGTTCAGCCTCGGCGCGACGCTGTTCTTCGCCGCCGAGGCGCGAGGCCCGTTCGACCGTGCCGACTGGCGCGAGGCCGTGCGCGCCGTCGTCGAGGAGCCGCCCGCGGTGCCCCGCAAGGCGGGCCCGCTCGCGCCGCTGCTGCACCGCATGCTGTTCAAGGACCCCGGCCGCCGGCCCAGCCACGACGACGTACGCCGCAGCCTGTTCGTCGTCCTCGCCCAGGGGATGCCCGGTCTGCTTGCCGGCGCCGGCCCGTCGTGGGACCGCGGCCCGACGCCGCCGCGACTGCCGCTGCGCGGGTCGGGCGACGAACCACAGCGACCGCGGGACGCCGCCGCGCCCATCGTCCCGCCGCGGCTGCCGCTGCGTTCCAGCAGGCCCGACCAGGGCCCGCGCGACTGACATCTCAGGCCGCGGGCGGAATCCAGCACGCCGGAGGCTCGTTAGCCCTTGTGTGCGACTGCACCTGACCGCGGGGCCCTCGGAGCCGGCCCTGCTCGACCTTCCCTGGTCCTTGCCACTCGAGGAGTGGCCGACGGACCGTCTCGTCGCATATCCCAGGGGCATCTCGCGGCACACGGTCCGGTTCGTCCGCAACGCCGGCACCGTCTACGCCGTGAAGGAGACCTCGCGGCGCGCGGCGGAGCGCGAGTTCCGGCTGCTGCGCGCCGTCGGGCGCCGGGACATCCCGGCCGTCGAGGCGGTCGCCGTCGTCACCGACCGCACCACGGCCGACGGCAGTCCGCTCGACGCCGCGCTCGTCACCCGGCACCTCACGTTCTCGCTGCCGTACCGCGCGCTGTTCTCGCAGATGCTGCGGCCGGAACGGGCGCAGCGGTTCCTGGAGGCGCTCGCGGAGCTGCTCGTCCGGCTGCACCTGGCCGGGTTCTACTGGGGCGACTGCTCGCTTTCCAACACACTGTTCCGCCGCGACGCCGGCGCCCTCGCGGCGTACCTGGTCGACGCGGAGACGGGCGAGCTCAAGGGCGACCTGAGCCCGGGCATGAGGGAGAACGACCTCTCCATCGCGACGGAGAACATCACCGGCGACCTGCTCGACCTGGAGGCCGCCGGCCTGCTCGACGAGCGCGTCGACGCGTTCGCGACGGCGGCCGAGATCGAGCGGCTCTACCGCGACCTGTGGTGCGAGCTGACCCGCGAGGAGGTCGTCGGCGTGAACGAGCGGCACCGCATCGACTCGCGCGTCCGCCGGCTCAACGACCTCGGCTACGACGTCGCCGAACTGGAGGTCAACACCGACGAGACCGGACGGCGGCTGATCGTCCGCACCGAGGTGGTCCAGCCCGGCCTGCACTCCCGCCGGCTGCACGACCTGACCGGGTTGTGCACCCAGGACCGCCAGGCACGGCGGCTGATGAGCGACATCCGCGCGTTCCAGGCGGCGAAGTACCCGAAGGGGGAGGCGCCCTCGCAGATCGTGGTCGCACACCGGTGGCTCGTCGAGGTGTTCGTGCCGATCGTGGAGTCGGTGCCGAAGCACCTGCGGGGCAAGCTCGAGCCGGCGGAGATCTTCCACGAGGTGCTGGAGCACCGCTGGTACCTCGCCGAGGACGCGGGCGAGCCCGTCGACATCGAGGCCGCCGCGGCGGACTACGTCGCCGGCGTCCTCGTGCACAAGCCGGACGAGAAGGCCGTCCTCGGCGCCGAGGTGGTCAGCTCCGAGGCCGTCGGCGTGGAGCCCGTCCTCGCCACCGGCTGACCGGCCAAGGCTGACGTCACTCGGCCCGTCTCCGCCAGGGGTCGCCGCCCCCGCCCCACGCTTCACATGGCGCGGCTCGACTTCACATGGCGCGACTGGAAAATATGCCCGGATGCACCGGTTACATTCGAGCGGCGCCAGGTGAGGTCAAGCGGCGCCATGTGAAGACGAGCGGCGCCATGTAAAGAGAACAGCGGCCCGCGGGCTGACCCGCGCCATGTGAAGAGCGGTGCCGCTAGCACGCGCGGTGACGGGCTGCCTCGTACAGCGCCACGCCGGTGGCGACGCTGGCGTTGAGGGACTCGGCGCTGGCGGCGATGGGGACGCGGACGAGCTCGTCGCAGGTCTCCTGGACGAGCCGCGACAGGCCGCGGCCCTCGGCGCCGACCACGAGCACGAGCGGCTCGGCCAGCAGTCGGGACTCGGCCAGCTCGGTGCCGGCGGAGCCCGCCAGGCCGACGACGAACGCGCCCCGCTTCCGGTACCGCTGCAGCTGCCGGGTCAGGTTCACCGTCCGCGCGACCGGCACTGCCGACAGCGTCCCCGCCGACGCCTTCCACGCCGCCGCCGTCACGCCCGCCGACCGGCGTTCCGGCACCACCACGCCGTGCCCGCCGAACGCCGCCACCGAACGGACGATCGCGCCCAGGTTGTGCGGGTCGGTGACGCCGTCGAGCGCGACGAGCAGCGGCGTGACGGAGCCGGCGCGGTCGAGCAGGTCGTCCGGACCGGCGTACGCGTACGGCCGGACGGCGAGCAGCACGCCCTGGTGCGGGACGCCACCGGCACGGCGGTCCAGCTCGCGGCGGTCGACATGGCGGACGGCGACGCCGCCGCCTCTTGCCAGCCGCACGGCCTCGTCCACCCGCTCGTCGCCGCCGTCGGCCACGTACAGCGCACGCGCCGGGACGGCCGCGCGCAACGCCTCGACCACCGGGTTGCGCCCGGCCACGACGTCGCCGGAATCCCTTTCCCTGCCCCGGTTTCCGGTGCGCGAAGGGCTCATCTACCGAGCGACCAGCGCGTCCCGTGCGGGGTGTCCTCGACGACGACGCCGGCGGCGGCCAGCCCGTCGCGCAACGCGTCGGCCGTCGCGTAGTCCTTGCGCGCGCGGGCCAGTTGCCGCTGTTCCAGCGTGACGTCGACGAGCCGGCCGAGCGCGTCGCGGTACTCGTCATCGGCACCGGCCTGGTCGGTCCACCGCTCGGCGAGCGGGTCGAGCCCGAGCACGTCGAGCATCGCACGCAGTTCCCCCAGCAGCCGGACGATCGCGTCCTTGTCGCCGTCGGCGAGCGCGGCGTTGCCCTCCCGCACCGTGCTGTGCACGGCGGCGAGCGCCTGCGGCGTGCCGAGATCGTCGTCCATCGCCTCGCGGAACACTGCCGGCACGTCGGACGCCGGCGGCACGGGACCGGCCACCTCGACGGCCCGGGTGACGAAGCCCTCGATGCGCCGGTACGCCGCCGCGGCCTCGTCGAGCGCCTCCTCGGAGTACTCGACGGTCGACCGGTAGTGCGGCGCCACGAGGTAGTAGCGCAGCTCGACCGGACGCCACCGTTTCGCGAGCTCGGTGATCAGCAGCGTGTTGCCGATGGACTTG
>JAFMQP010000274.1 GCA_017354575.1 Acidothermales bacterium
GCCGGTCTCGTCCGACGCCTTGCGCACCTCGAGGTAGGCGCGTTCGTGCTCGTCGTGGGTGCCGTGGCTGAGGTTCAGCCGGGCGACGTCCATGCCGGCGCGCACCAGCGCCCGGATGGTCCCCGGGTCGGACGAGGCGGGGCCGAGGGTGCAGACGATCTTGGCGCGTCGACTCACCTGCCGCACGGTAGCCGACCGACCTGCGGCGTGGCGACGGCCCGTATGTCGGATGCCGAGGGCATGGTGCTCAGGGCGAGCCTCGCCTAGGCTTTCGCGTGCAACGCCGCGTGCCCTGCGCCGTCGGCCGCGTGAGACGCCGCGGGCGCCGTCAACCCCCCGGGATGGTGCCCGCGGTCTCGCTTCACCGGCTCGTGAAGACCCCGATGCCGTTGGCGACCGGACGCTCGGCGCCCCCCGACGGCCGGTTGCGGAGCAGCACGTGGTCGCCGCCCGCCGGGCGGGCCACGATCGACGTCGACCCGCCGCCGTCCTCGTTCGTCGCCACCGCGCAGCCCAGGTCGCGCTGCACGTCGGCCAGCTCGGCCACCGAGAGCCCGTTGCCGCTCGCCGCGCCGCCGTCGACGGCGACCAGGTGGACGTGCTGGCCGTCCGCGGTTGCGCCCGCCGACGTGCGCGGCGCGAGCGTGACCGGGTCCAGGCCGGCGAGCGGCGCGCCTCCGCGCAGGATCGGGAAGCCGCCCACGGCGAAGGTGAACGGCGAGGTGCCCTCGGGTACCAGGTGGGCGTTCACGTGCACCGGGTCGCCGACCCGCAGGCCGGCCAGCTCGTCCACACCGGCGTCCCTCGCCACGAGGACGAACCCGTCCGGGTCGATCAGGCCGGCGCCCGGCGTCGGGTGCATGTCGGTGACGCGACCGTCCTGGACGACGACCTCGAGGGTGCGGGTCGAGCACGGGGCGGCGCGCCTGGTGTCGCTGCCGCAGGTGGCGCGCAGCCGTGACGCCGCGCCCCACCAGCTCGTGAACGCGCCGACGCCGTTCTCCGGGAGCGCGTACTGGTTGAGCCCGTCCAAGGCGATGGTGCGGTCCGGCAGGTCCACCTTGCCGTCGAGGTCCAGCGTGCCGAGCCGGGCGCGGCCGTCCCTGCCGACGCCGAACACGTCCCTGGTGGACGTGCCCGGTGGGAGCGCCGGGCCGAACCGCTGGGAGTCGGGCACGGCCGCCTTGCCGCCGAACCCGTCCGACACCTCGGGCCCGTCGGTCATGCCGGTGGGCTCCACGCCCGGGTGCTGCGACTCCTCGATGTTGAAGAAGTCGCCGTTCACACCGGCGACGGCACCAAGGGCGTCGGCCATCGCGGACGGCGTGGTGCGGACGCGGTTCGCGTCCGGCCGCAGCAGGCCGAGCCGTGCGCCGCCCGGTTGGGACAGGTCGACGTCGAGGTCGTATCCCTGCACCGTGCCGTGGCTCGTCGGCAGGCTGAAGGTATGGAAGACGACGCCGGGCGCGACCGGCTCGGTGTCGGTGAACGCGATGGCCGGTGCGGCGGCGTACGCCCCGCCGGACGGGACGAGCACCAGCAGTACGGCGACGACGGCGGCGAGGACGGTGGTCGCGAGGACCCGGGCACGGGGGACGGCGACGGCAAGCATGGGCAAACGCTTTCCGAGAGGGGGCAACGCCCGCATCGTCACCCGCCGCCCGCGTCGTGGCAATGCTCTACGCGCTCCGTGGCCACAGTGACGATCCGTGCCCCGTCTCGGCCCGGCGCGCCGGGGGCGCTAGATCGCGGTGCTCTGGGGGGTCACCGCCGCCGGGAGCTGGGTCGCGCCGGCGAGCTCCTGGTCGATCGCCGCCGCGGCGGCCCGGCCCTCGGCTATCGCCCACACAACCAGGCTCGCTCCGCGTCCGGCGTCGCCGGCGACGTAGACGCCCGGCACGCTCGTCTGCCAGTGCGCGTCGCGGACGACGTTGCCGTCGGCGCCGACCGCGACGCCGAGGTCGTCGAGCAGCGGCCCGCGCTCGGCGCCGGAGAAGCCGAGCGCCAGCAGCACGAGGTCGCACTCCAGCACCCGTTCGGTGCCCTCGATCGGCCGGTACCGGCCGCGGCCGAGCCGGTCGACCCGGACGACCTCGAGCCCCGCGACCCGCCCGCGGCCGTCGTCGACGACGCGCAGCGGCGTCACCGAGAAGACCTTCTCGCCGCCCTCCTCGTACGCGCCGGACACCTCGAACACGTCCGGGTCGGTCGGCCAGGGCATCGACGCGGTGCGCTCGTCGGGCGGACGCGGCCGGCCGCCGAGCTGGACCACCGACACGGCACCCTGCCGGTGTGCCGTGCCGAGGCAGTCCTCGCCGGTGTCGCCGCCGCCGACGATGACCACGCGCTTGCCGTGCGCGTCGATCTCGGGAGCGGCGTGGTCCCCTTCGCAGACGTGGTTCGCCTGGGTCAGGTGGTCCATCGCCTGGTGCACGCCGTCGAGCTCACGGCCGGGCACGGTGAGCTCGCGCGGGGCCAAGGCGCCGGTGGCGAGCAGGACGGCGTCGAAACGGGTGCGCAGCTTCTGCAGCGGGATGTCGAAGCCGACGTTCACGCCGGTGCGGAACCTGGTGCCCTCCAGCCGCATCTGCTCCAGCCGGTGGTCGAGGTGCCGCTTCTCCATCTTGAACTCGGGGACGCCGTAACGCAGCAGGCCGCCGAGCCGGTCGTCGCGCTCGTACACGACGACGGTGTGCCCCGCACGGGTCAGCTGCTGCGCGGCCGCGAGCCCGGCGGGTCCCGAGCCGACGACGGCGACCGTCCGCCCGGACAGGCGGTCGGGCGGGCGCGGTACGACCCAGCCGCGGTCCCACGCCTTGTCGATGATCGACTGCTCGACCTGCTTGATCGTGACGGGCGCCCCGTGTAGGTCGAGGACGCACGCCGGCTCGCACGGCGCGGGGCACAGCCGGCCGGTGAACTCGGGGAAGTTGTTCGTGGCGTGCAGCCGTTCCGACGCCTCGCGCCAGTCGCCGCGCCAGACCAGCTCGTTCCACTCGGGGATCAGGTTGCCGAGCGGGCAGCCGCGGTGGCAGTACGGGATGCCGCACGACATGCACCGTCCCGCCTGCGCCTCGACCTCGCCCTGGTCGAGCTTCTCCTTGATCTCCCGCCAGTCCTGGATGCGCACCGGCACCGGGCGAGACGCCGGGAGACGCCGAGGCGTCTTCATGAAGCCCTTGGGGTCAGCCATGGGCGGCCTCCATCATCACCGCGGCGGTCTCGTGCTCGCTCAGCCCGCGCTCCGCGGCTTGCGACTGCGCGATCAGCACCCGCTTGAACTCGCGCGGCATGATCTTCGTGAACCGTCCGTCGAGGTCGCCGTCGAGCAGCCGCCGCGCCACGTCCGAGCCGGTCTCCGCGTGGTGCGTCGTGAGCAGCTCGCGGATCCTGGCGACGTCGTCGGCGTCGGCCGGTTCGAGGTCGACGAGCTCGGCGTTCACGAGATCGGGAACGAGGTCGAGCACGTACGCGACGCCGCCCGACATGCCTGCGGCGAAGTTGCGCCCCACCCGCCCGAGCACCAGCGCGACGCCGCCGGTCATGTACTCGCAGCCGTGGTCGCCGACGCCCTCGGCGACGGCGGTGGCACCGGAGTTGCGGACGCAGAACCGCTCGCCCACGACGCCGCGCAGGTACAGCTCACCCCCGGTGGCGCCGTAGCCGATCACGTTGCCGGCGATGACGTTGTGCTGGGCGACGAACCGCGCCGACGGGTCGGGCCGGACGATCACGCGGCCGCCGGACAGTCCCTTGCCGACGTAGTCGTTCGCGTCGCCGTGCAGCCGCAGCGTGACGCCGGCGGGCAGGTACGCGCCGAACGACTGCCCGGCGGAGCCGACCAGCGTGACGTCGATCGTGTCGCGCGGCAGCCCGGCGCCGCCGTACCGCTTGGTCACCTCGTAGCCGAGCATGGTGCCCACGGTGCGGTTGACGTTGCGGATCGGCACCGTCGCCCGGACGGGGGTGCGCGAGTCGAGCGCGTCGGCGGCGAGCGCGATCAGCTGGTGGTCGAGGGCCTTCTCCAGCCCGTGGTCCTGCCCGGCCACGCACCGCCGCGGCGCGTCGTCCGGTACGTCCGGCAGCGCGAGGATCGGCGACAGGTCGAGCCCGTCGGCCTTCCAGTGGTCGACCGCGCGGACGGCGTCGAGCATCTCCCCGTGCCCGATCGCCTCGGAAAGCGTTCGGAAGCCGAGCGCCGCGAGGTGCTCGCGCACCTCCTCGGCGATGTACTCGAAGAACGTGACGACGAACTCGGGCGAGCCGGTGAACCGTTTGCGCAGCTCGGGATTCTGCGTCGCGACGCCGACAGGGCAGGTGTCCAGGTGACAGACGCGCATCATCACGCAGCCCGCGACGACGAGCGGCGCCGTCGAGAAGCCGTACTCCTCCGCGCCGAGCAGCGCGGCGACGACGACGTCCCTGCCGGTCTTCATCTGCCCGTCGACCTGCACCACGATGCGGTCGCGCAGGTCGTTGGCGAGCAACGTCTGCTGCGTCTCCGCCAGCCCGATCTCCCACGGCCCGCCGGCGTGCTTGAGCGAGGTCAGCGGCGCCGCGCCCGTGCCCCCGTCGTGGCCGGAGACGAGCACGACGTCGGCGTGCGCCTTCGAGACGCCCGCCGCGACCGTGCCGACGCCGACCTCGGCCACCAGCTTCACGTGCACGCGTGCGGTCGGGTTGGCGTTCTTCAGGTCGTGGATCAGCTGCGCGAGGTCCTCGATCGAGTAGATGTCGTGGTGCGGCGGCGGCGAGATGAGGCCCACGCCAGGCGTCGAGAACCGAGTGCGCGCGATCCACGGGTACACCTTGTGGCCGGGCAGCTGTCCGCCCTCGCCGGGCTTCGCGCCCTGCGCGATCTTGATCTGGATGTCGTCGCCGGTGGCGAGGTACTCGCTCGTGACGCCGAACCGCCCGCTCGCGACCTGGCGCACCCGGCTGCGGCGTTCGGGGTCGCGCAGCCGGTCCGGCTCCTCGCCGCCCTCGCCCGAGTTGGACCTGCCGCCGAGCCGGTTCATCGCGATCGCGAGCGTCTCGTGCGCCTCGGCCGACAGCGCGCCGTACGACATCGCCCCGGTGTTGAACCGCTTCACGATGCTCTCGACCGGCTCGACCTCCTCGAGCGGCACCGACGGGCGCGCCCCCTCGCGGAACCGGAACAGCCCGCGCAGGGTCAGCAGCCGCTCGGACTGCTCGTCTACCCTGGTGGTGTACTCCTTGAAGATCTCGTACTGCCGGCTGCGGGTGGCGTGCTGGAGCCGGAACACGGTGTCGGGGTCGAACAGGTGCAGCTCGCCCTCGCGCCGCCAGCGGTACTCGCCGCCGACGTCGAGGGTGCGGTGCGGCGGCGAGATCGTCCGCCGCGGGTACGCCGTGACGTGGCGCTTGGCGACCTCCTTCGCCAGCACGTCGAAGCCGATGCCGCCGAGCCGGGAGGACGTCCCCGCGAAGCACTCGTCGACGACCTCGGGCGCGAGGCCGAGCGCCTCGAAGATCTGCGCACCGGTGTACGACGCGACCGTCGAGACGCCCATCTTGCTCATCACCTTGAGCACGCCCTTGCCGAGCGCCCTGATCAGGTTGCGGACGGCGTCCTC
>JAFMQP010000052.1 GCA_017354575.1 Acidothermales bacterium
CCGGCGCGGCGGGGTCGACCTTCGTGCACTGGCCGGACGCCACCAGGGTCAGCTCGGCGAACGCGCCGATGCCGAGCGCCGGGGAGAGCTCGGTGCCGTCCTCGAGCGTCATCTGCTGGCTCGCGTTGTGCGTCGCGAAGCAGTACCAGGGCCGGCCGCGCCGGCACGCCCGGCAGTCGCCGCACACGGCGCGCCAGTTCAGCACGACGAAGTCGCCGGGCGCGACGTCGCCGACGTCCGGACCGACCGACTCCACGACGCCCGCCGCCTCGTGCCCGAGGAGGAACGGGAACTCGTCGTTGATCGCGCCCTCGCGGTAGTGCAGGTCGGTGTGGCACACGCCGCAGGCCTGCACACGCACGCGCGCCTCGCCAGGGCCGGGTTCGGGAACCACGACCGTCTCCACGGTCACCGGCTGCCCCTTCGCCGCCGACACGACCCCGCGTACCCGTTCCGGCATCTCTCCTCCACGTGCTCGGCTGCGTCGTGCGCCACCCTAGTCCCGTGGCGGCGGCGGATGGACCCGGCGGGGTCAGCCCAGGTCGACCTCGTACGCGGGCTCGGGGACGTCGGCCTCGGTCAGCGCCACACGCGCGACGCGGCCGGCCGCCTGCACGTCCGGGAGCACCTGACGCAACGCCGCCAGCGTGCCGGCGTCCGCGGTCACCCGCAGGGCTGCGACGTCCGCACGCATCGACAGCTTCGCGCCCGACTTCGCCCTGCGCACCGCCGTGACCGCCGCGCCCGCGGACGCCACCAGCGAAGTGTCGGCCGGCCCGGCGAGCGCGCGCAGCTCGTCCCCGGACGGCCACGCCGACCGGTGCACCGACCCGTCCCGCCACCACGACCACACCTCCTCGGTGACATACGGCAGGAACGGCGCGAGCAGCCGGAGGAACACGGCAAGCGCGGGACGCAGCGCGGCGTGCGCCGACGCCTGCGCGTCCGCGCCGCGCTCTCCGTACGCGCGGGCCTTGACCAGCTCGACGTGGTCGTCGCAGAACGCCCAGAACGCGTCCTCGACCCGCTGGATCGCGCCGGTGTGGTCGTAGTCGTCCAGGGCTGCCGTGGCGTCGTCGACGACGTCCGCCAGCCAGCCGAGCACCGCCCGGTCGAGCGGTTCGACGACCGGCGCGTGGACGGCGTCGCCGGCGAGGCCCAGGACGAACCGGCTCGCGTTGAGCACCTTGATGGCGAGGCGCCGGCCCACGCGCATCATCGCGTCGTCGTAGGTGGCGTCGGTGCCGAGCCGGCCGTGCGCGGCCCAGTAGCGGAACCCGTCCGTGCCGTACTTCTCCAGCGCGATCTCGGGCGTCACCGCGTTGCCCTTGGACTTGGACATCTTCTTCCGGTCCGGGTCGTAGATGAACCCGGAGACCGCCGCGTGCCGCCACGGCAGCTGCCCGTGCTCGAGGTGCGAGCGGACGACGGTGCCGAACAGCCAGGTGCGGATGATGTCGTGCGCCTGCGGGCGCAGGTCCATCGGGAACACGCGCGCGAACAGGTCCGGGTCGTCGACCCAGCCGCCCGCGATCTGCGGGGTGAGCGACGACGTCGCCCAGGTGTCGAGGATGTCCGGGTCGGCGACGAACCCGCCCGGGCGGCCGCGCTGCTCCTCGGCGTAACCCGGCGGGACGTCCGTCGACGGGTCGACGGGCAGCGCCGCCTCGTCCGGCGACAGCGGCTCGTCGTGGCACGGCTCGCCGGCGGCGTCGACCGGGTACCAGACGGGTATCGGCACGCCGAAGTAGCGCTGCCGGCTGACCAGCCAGTCGCCCGCCAGCCCGCCGACCCAGTCCGCGTACCGCGCGCCCATGAACGGCGGGTGCCACGCCAGCTCGTCCCCGCGTCTCAGCAGCGCCGTGCGCAGCTCGTCGTCGCGCCCGCCGTTGCGGATGTACCACTGCCGCGTCGGCACGATCTCCAGCGGCCGCTCGCCCTTCTCGTAGAAGTTCACCGCCTGCGTGACCGGTCGCGGCTCGCCGCGCAGCCCGCCGGACTCCCGCAGCAGCTCGACCACGCGGGCCCGCGCCTGTGCCGCCGTGCGCCCGGCCAGCTCGGCGTACGCGGCCCGGTCGACGCCGACGGGCGGGTCCGGCAGCAGCCGCCCGTCCCGTCCCATGACCGCGCGGACGGGCAGGTCCAGCTCGCGCCACCAGGTGACGTCGGTGAGGTCGCCGAACGTGCACACCATGGCGATGCCGGTGCCCTTCTCCGGGTCGGCGAGCCGGTGCGCGCGGACGGGCACCCGCGCGCGGAACACGGGCGTGGTGACCTCGCGGCCGAGGAGGGCGGCGTACCGCTCGTCGTCGGGATGGCAGACGAGCGCGACGCACGCGGGGAGCAGCTCGGGCCGCGTCGTCTCGATCAGCACGTCCGCACCCGCCGCGTGGAACGCGAGCGCGTGGTAGGCACCGGTCACCTCGCGGTCCTCGACCTCGGCCTGGGCGACGGCGGTACGGAAGTCGACGTCCCACAGCGAGGGCGCATCGGACTGGTACGCCTCGCCCCGGCGCAGGTTGCGCAGGAACGCGAGCTGCGACGTGCGACGCGCGCGCTCGCCCACAGTCGTGTACCCGTACGACCAGTCGACGGACAGGCCGAGCGCCCGGAACGTCCGCTCGAACGCCCGCTCGTCCTCGGCGGTGAGCCGCTCGCACAGCGAGACGAAGTCCGGTCGGCTGATCGAGACCGGCTGTTTCGCGCGCCGCCGCGGAGGCGCGAAGTCCGGGTCACGCGGCAGCGACGGGTCGCAGCGGACGCCGTAGTGGTTCTGCACACGCCGTTCCGTCGGCAGGCCGTTGTCGTCCCACCCGATCGGGTAGAACACGCGCTTGCCGCGCATCCGTTGGTAACGCGCGACGACGTCGGTGTGGGTGTAGGAGAACATCGTGCCGACGTGCAGGGTGCCGCTCACCGTCGGCGGGGGTGTGTCGATCGCGTAGACCTCGTCCCGCGCGCTGGTGCGGTCGAAGGCGTACGTCTGCTGCTGTTCCCAGGTGTGAGACCACCTCTCTTCGAGGCCGTCGATGGTCGGCCGGTCTGGGACGCCCATGGGAGACTCCTGGTCGGATGGACGGGGAACGGGTGGCGAGTGGGCCCCTACCGGGGCGTGGCTACTCGCGCCGTCGCGTGACCGACCGTGAGACGCATACGTCGAGGCTAGCCGAAATCCCCTCGCGTCCGCATGCCGCAGGAGCTACAAAGGTGCGGTGACACCCAGCAGCCTGCCCATCCGGCCGATCGTCGACGACGAGTGGAGTGCGCTGGGACGGCTGCTCGACCTGGCGTTCCACGAGACGCACCGTCCCGACGAGTGGGAGCAGTTCCGTGCGGTCGCCGAGCTCGACCGCACGCTGTGCGCGTTCGACGGCGACCGCATCGTCTCCTCGTCCGGCGCGTACACGATGGAGCTCACGGTGCCGGGCGCGATCGTGCCGGCCGCCGGCGTCACGATCGTCACGGTGCACCCGGCGTACCGCAGGCGCGGGCTGCTGAACGCGATGATGGACCGCCAGCTCGCCGACCTCCGCGACCACGGCGAGGCGGTCGCGATGCTGTGGGCGTCGGAAGCACGGATCTACGGCAGGTACGGGTACGCCGTGGCCTGCGAGCAGGCGGCGGTCGACGTCGCGCGCACCGAGGCGGGCCTCGTGCCCGACGCGCCCGACACCGGCCGGCTGGACCTCGAGCTCGCCGACCCCACCGAGGCGCGCGACGAGCTCGCCGCCGTGTACGACCGGATGCGCCCCACCCGTCCCGGCTACGTCTCCCGCGACGACGGCCAGTGGTTCGACGCGCTGTTCGACCCGGAGCAGCGCCGCGGCGGCTCGACCCCGCTGCAGGCACTGCTCGTCCGGGACGGCGGCACCGCGACCGGTTACGCGCTCTACCGGGTGAAGCCCGAGTGGGACCCCGCGGGGCCCAACGGGCAGCTGGAACTCCGGGAACTGCAGGCGACCGACGCGGCCGCGTACGTGGCCTGTTGGCGGTTCCTCTCCGGGCTCGACCTGACGGCCCGCGTCTCGGCGCGGAAGATGCCCGTCGACGCACCGCTTCTCTACCTGTTGGCCGACCACCGCCGCGCCCGCGTCCAGCGCACCGACGCGCTGTGGGTGCGGCTGGTGCGGGTCGGCGAGGCGCTGGCGCAGCGGCGTTACGCCGCCCCCGTCGACCTGGTCCTCGACGTCGCAGACGGCAGGTGCCCGTGGAACGCCGGCCGCTGGCGGCTCGCCGGCGACGAGACCGGCGCCACCTGCGAGCCGACCGGCGAGGCCGCCGACGTCCGCGTCGACACCACCGTGCTCGCGTCCGCGTACCTAGGCGACGGCGCGCTGGCCGCGTACGCCGTCGCCGGTCGGGCGAGCGAGAGCACCCCTGGCGCGCTCCGGCGGCTGGCCGCGGCGATGTCCTGGGACCCCAAGCCCTGGTGCGTCCACTCGTTCTGACGCAGTCCGAGCCGGCTCGCACGCCGACCAACTTATTTGCCTGCCGGCAAGCATCAGTAAGCTCAGTGCCGTGGGGACGGACGACACTCCTGGCTGCCGGCCGGCCGGGAGCGAGACGACCCCGGCCGCGGGGCACCCGCACCGGCTGGTGATCCTCCTCGTGGTGTCGGCGGCCCTGTTCATGAGCTCGATCGACCAGACGATCGTCGCGACCGCCCTCCCCGCTCTGCACCGCGACCTGCACACCACGATCAACTGGAGCGGGTGGACGATCACCGTCTACTCGCTCGGCCGGCTCACCATCGTGCCGCTCGCGGGGCGGCTCGGTGACCGGTTGGGCCGCCGCCGCGTCTTCCTGCTCGGCACCGCCGTGTTCACCGTCGCCTCCCTGGTGTGCGGCGCCGCGAACGACATCTACGTCCTCGTCGTACTGCGTGCCGTGCAGGCACTCGGCGGCGGCGCGCTCATGCCGTCCGCGACCGGCATCGTCGCCGAGCACTTCGGCAGGGACCGGGACCGAGCCGTGGGCGCGTTCACGAGCATCATCCCCGTCGGCGGCATCGTCGGCCCCGTGCTCGGGGGGTTGTTCGTGACGTACTGGTCCTGGCGGGGGATCTTCCTCGTCAACGTGCCCCTGGGCGCGGCGTTGATCGCGGTCGGCCTCAAGGTCATCCCGGCCGGCAGGCCGGCCAGGCCGGCGGACCGCATCGACCTTCCCGGCGCCGTCCTGCTCACCCTGTCCGTCCTCGCGGCGATGTACGCGGTGACCTACCTGGGTGAGGGCGGGACCTCGCCTCTCGGCCCGGCCTTCCTGGGGCTCATCGCTTCGGCGGTTCTCGGCCTCGTCCTGCTGGTGCGCAGGTCCACCCGGCACCCGGACACCGCCATCATCCCCGCCCGGCTGCTGCGGGGACGCGGCTTCGGCGTGATGAACGTGATCAACTTTCTGTACGGCGGCGCGGCCCTGGGCTTCGGCGCGCTCGTCCCGCTCTACGCACAGCAACGCTACGGCATCCGCAGCCTGGAGGCGGGGACGCTGCTCACGGCACGGGCGGTCGGCATGATCGTCGTCGCCACCCTCACGGTGCTCGCGCTGCGGCGGACGGGATATCGCCTGCCGATGGTGGCGGGGTTCGCGCTCAGCGCGGCAGGGCTTGCGGGCATGACCGTGCCGCCCGTCGGCGGCATCTCCCCGTACGCATGGCTCGCGGTCGCGTCGGCCCTCATGGGCATCGGCATGGGCACCACCTCGCCCGCCTCGAACAACGCCTCGCTCCAACTCGAACCGGAAAGCGCCATGGCGGTCGCGGGCCTGCGGGTGATGTTCCGGCAGGCCGGCTCGATCATCGCCGTTTCCGTGACCACCGCGATCCTCGCCAGGAGCTATCACCCGGGCATCGCCCAGTCGCACGTCTTCCTGGTCTTCGCGATCATCCTCGTCGCCGCGATACCGCTCGTCTTCCGGGTGCCCGAGCACAAGGGCTCCTGGTGAGAGCTCAGGGAAGCGGCGGGGCCTGGCCGGTGCGCTCGTACTCGCCGAGCATGCGGATCCGGCGGCTGTGCCGCGGCTCGGCCGAGAACGAGGTGGTGAGGAACAGCTCGACGAAGCGGACCGCGTCCGCCGGGTCGACCATCCGGGCGCCGAGGGCGAGCACGTTGGCGTCGTTGTGCTCCCTGGAGAGACGTGCGGTGTCGTCGGACCACGCGAGCGCGGCGCGCACGCCCCGCACCTTGTTCGCCGCGATCTGCTCACCGTTGCCCGATCCGCCGATCACGACGCCCAGGCTGCCCGGCGAGACGACGACGCCCTCCCCCACCCGGATGCAGAACGGCGGGTAGTCGTCGTCGGGGTCGAGCCGCTTCGGCCCGCAGTCGACGGCGTCGTGGCCGTGCTCGGCCAGCCAGCCGAGCAGCCGCTCCTTCAGCTCGTAACCCGCGTGGTCGGACCCGATGTAGACGCGCATGGCCGAAGTCTGGCAGGTGGCCGTGCCGTCGAGGCGGGGACTCCTACCCGGCCCGCCTGCCGGCTCAGCGGCCGGAGATCCAGTCCAGGCGGCGAAGGATCACGCCCTCGCGCAGCGCCCACGGGCAGATCTCGAGCGACTCGGCGCCGAACAGGTCGAGCACGGCGTCCGCGACGACCGCGCCGGCCACGAGCTGGTGCGCCCGGCGGGGCGAGACGCCAGGCAGGTCGGCGAGTTCGTCGGGGTCCATCCCGGCGAGCCGAGGCAGCCACTCCAGCAGCGACTCGCGCCGCAGCGACCGACGCTCGTACAGGCCCGCCGAGCTCGGCGCCGCGCCGCCGACGCGGGCGAGCGAACGCAGCGTCTTGCTGGTGCCGACGACGAGGTCGGGGTCGCCCACCTTGACCACGTCGCGCATCATCGACGCCACCTGCGAGCGCACGTACGTGCGCAGCTTCTTCACCTCGTCGCCGGACGGCGGCACGTGCGCGAACCAGTCGCGGGTGAGCCGGTGGGCGCCGAGCGGCAGGCTGGTGGCGGCGTCCGGCTCCTCGTCGATACCCGCGGCGATCTCCAGCGACCCGCCGCCGATGTCGACCACGAGCAGCCGGCCGCTGGACCAGCCGAACCAGCGGCGGACGGCGAGGAAGGTGAGCCGGGCCTCGTCGTCCCCCGGCAGCACCTCGAGGTCGACCTCGCACGTCTCGCGCACGCGGTCGAGCACCTCTGCGGCGTTGCTCGCCTCACGGATCGCGCTCGTCGCGAACGCGAGCACGTCCTCGCAGCCGCGGTCCGTGGCCACCTCGAGCGCTTCGCGGACGCTGGCCTGCAGCTCCTCCTCGCCCGCGGCGTCTATCGCCTCGTCGCCGTCCAGATGCTCCGCGAGCCGAAGCGACGCCTTGTACGACCACGCGGGGAGCGGGCGCGCGCCAGGGTGTGCGTCGACGACGAGGAGGTGAACCGTGTTCGAGCCGACGTCGAGCACACCTAAGCGCATCCCCGAAGCCTAGGCCCTCCGCCGGCCGCAGAGCTTCCACGCGGCCGGTAGCAGACCCATCGCGACCACGATCTTGATCGCGTCACCGACGAGGAACGGCAGCACGCCGAGCACGACGGCCTGGGCCAGGCCGGTGTGGACGGCCCCGGCGAGCCACGTGACGCCGGCGGCGTAGATCACCAGGTTGCCGACGACCATGGTCGCGGCGGTGCGCAGCGGCGTGCGGTCCCAGCCGCGCGACGCGAGCGCGCCGACCGCCGCCGCGGCGAGCACGTAGCCCGCGACGTACCCGAACGACGGCATCGCGAACCCGGAGTGGTGGTCGGCGAACCACGGCACGCCCGCGACGCCCGCGACCAGGTAGAGCAGCATGCTCGCCACGCCGCGGACGGTGCCGAGCGCGGCGCAGCTGAGCAGCACGGCCAGGGTCTGCGCGGTGACCGGCACCGGCGTGCCAGGGACCGGCACCGACAGCTGGGCGGCGAGCCCGACGAACGCCGCGCCGCCGACGACGAGCGCCACGTCGCGCAGGCGCGCGCCGGGTACCAGGTCGGCGAGGACGAGAGGCTTGCGTGCAGCGAGGGTGGACGTGGTCATGAGGCCTCCGTGATGAGGGAACGCCCCGACAGTATCGCCACCCGCGGCCGGTACCACGCAGTCCCGGCTTCAGACGTCCTTCCGCACCCAGAAGATGGGCTCGCGGTCGCGGGTGCGCTTGAGCTCGTAGAAGCCGTCGGTACCGGCGACGAGCAGGACGCCGTCCCAGAGCCTGCCCGCGGCGTCCCCCTTCGGGGCGGGGGTGACGACGGGACCGAAGAACGCGCTGTCGCCGACCTTGATCACCGGCGTGCCGACCTCCTGACCGACCAGGTCGATGCCCTCCTGGTGCGACTTGCGCACGGCGTCGTCGTACTCGGCCGACGTCGCGGCCTCCGCGAGCGAGGCGGGCAGCCCGGCCTCGGTCAGGGCCTCCGCGATCACCTCGGGCGTGAGGCCGCGCTTCTCGTAGTGCGCCCGGTTGCCGAGCGCCGTGTACAGCGGGCCGAGCACCTCGTCACCGTGCTGCTGGGCCGCCGCGATGCACACGCGCACCGGACCCCAGGCGTCCTTCAGCTTCTCCCGGTATTCGTCCGGGATGTCCTTGTCCTCGTTCAGCACGGCGAGACTCATCACGTGCCAACGGGTCTTCGTGTTCCTGACCTGCTCGACCTCGAGCAACCAGCGGGACGTGAGCCACGCCCACGGGCACAGCGGGTCGAACCACATGTCGACGGTCGTACGTTCCTGATCGGCACCAGTCGTCAACGCCGGTCCCCTCCTTCACAAGGACGCCATGGGGGAACTTCTCCTCGGGTAACCCGTTCGTCTGGCAGGGTGTTCCCGTGGCAGGATGCCCGGGCCGACACGACGAAGGGGACGCGCTGTGCCGATGATCAACCTCACCCGTGACGACGCCCGCGAGCGCGCCCGGCTCCTCGACGTCGCGTCCTACCGGGTCGAGCTCGACCTCACCACCGGTGACGAGCGGTTCCTGTCCACGACGCAGCTGAGCTTCGCCTGCCGGGAACAAGGCGCGACGACCTTCGTCGACATCGAGGCGCCAGCCGTGCGCGAGGCCACGCTGAACGGGCGGCCGCTCGACGTGAGCGGCTTCGACGGGTCGCGGCTCGCCCTGCCCGACCTCGCCGAGCGCAACGAGCTGACCGTCGTCGCGGAGTGCGCGTACTCGCGCACCGGCGAGGGCCTGCACCGGATGGTCGACCCGGTGGACGACCGCGTGTACCTCTACACGCAGTTCGAGGCGCCGGACGCGCGCCGCGTGTACACGTGCTTCGACCAGCCCGACCTGAAGGCGACCTTCGAGCTGTCCGTCCTGGCCCCCGCCGGCTGGGTCGTGGTGTCCAACAACGCACCCGACGCCGCGGGTGAGGACGCCGGCGACGGCAAGGAGAGCTGGCACTTCCCGCCCACGGCGCGCGTGTCGACGTACATCACCGCGCTCGTCGCCGGTAACTACCACCACGTGCACGACGTGCACGACGGCATCCCGCTGGGCCTCTACTGCCGGCAGTCGCTCGCCGAGTACCTCGACCCCGACGAGCTGTTCGAGATCACCAAGCAGGGCTTCGACTTCTTCCACCGCGTCTTCGACTACCGCTACCCGTTCGGCAAGTACGACCAGCTCTTCGTGCCCGAGTACAACATGGGCGCGATGGAGAACGCCGGCTGCGTCACGTTCTACGAGGACTACGTGTTCCGCTCCCGCGTCACCGAGATGGTCCGCGAACGCCGCGCCGAGACGATCCTGCACGAGATGGCGCACATGTGGTTCGGCGACCTCGTCACAATGCGCTGGTGGGACGACCTGTGGCTGAACGAGTCGTTCGCCACGTACGCAAGCGTGCACGTGCAGGTCGAGGCGACGCGGTTCACGACGGCGTGGACCACGTTCGCGAGCACCGAGAAGAGCTGGGCGTACCGGCAGGACCAGATGCCCACGACGCACCCGATCTCCGCGGACGCACCCGACCTCGTCACGGTGATGTCGAACTTCGACGGCATCACGTACGCGAAGGGCGCGTCGGTGCTCAAGCAGCTCGTCGCGTACGTCGGGCAGGACGAGTTCTTCGAGGGCGTGCGCCGGTACTTCCGCCGCCACGAGTACGGCAACACCTCGCTGGGCGACCTGCTCGAGGCGCTCGAGGAGACGTCCGGGCGTGACCTCGTCGCGTGGTCGAAGGAGTGGCTGGAGACCGCGGGCATCAACACGCTGCGGCCTTCGTACGACGTCGACGACGCCGGCACGTTCACGTCGTTCGCGGTACTGCAGGAGGCGCCGAGCGAATATCCCACCATGCGTTCGCACCGGCTGGCGATCGGCCTGTACGACCGGGTCCCCGGCGAGGGGTTCGCCCGGCGCAGGCGCGTCGAGCTCGACGTCGTCGGCGCGCGCACCGACGTCCACGAGCTCGTCGGCGAACGGCGGCCCGACCTCGTGCTGGTGAACGACGACGACCTCGCGTACGCGAAGATCCGGTTCGACGAGCGGTCGCTGGAGTCGTTGACCGCGCACGCGGACGAGCTCACCGAGTCGCTCCCCCGTGCGCTGGTCTGGGCGGCGGCGTGGGACATGTGCCGCGACGCCGAGCTGCCCGCGCGGCGGTACGCGCGGCTGGTGCTGGGCAACGTCGGCGGCATCGCCGACATCGGTGTGGTGGAGCACCTGCTGGCGACGGCGTCCTCGGCGGTCAACCTCTACGCCGACCCGACCTGGCGCGCCGAGGGCCGCGCCTGGGCCGCGGGCGTGCTGCACGGCCTGCTCGACGGCGCCGCGGCCGGCAGCGACCACCAGCTCGCGTTCACCCGGGCGTTCGCGGCCTTCGCGACCACGTCGGAGCAGCTCGACGCCGTCGCCGCGATCCTGTCCGGCGACGCCGTTCCCGCCGGGTTGTCGGTCGACGCCGAGCTGCGCTGGAACCTGCTGGAGAGGCTGGTCGCGGCCGGCCGGGCGGGCGACGCGGAGATCGCGGCCGAGCTGGTGCGCGACTCGACCGCGGCGGGCGAGCGGTACGCCGCACGCTGCCGCGCGGCGCAACCGACGGCCGAGGCGAAGGCGAAGGCGTGGGCGTCGGTCGTCGAGCGCGACGAGCTGCCGAACCTCACGCAGCGCTCGGTGATGCAGGGCTTCGCCCAGCCGATGCAGGACGACGTGCTGGCGCCGTACGTCGGGAGGTACTTCGACGCGGTGGCGGACATCTGGCAGACCAGGTCGGGCCAGATGGCGCAGCAGATCACGGAGATGCTGTACCCGATGTTCGCCGCCACGCAGGCGACGGTCGACGCGACCACGCGCTACCTGGAGGGGGCGAACCCGAACCCCGGCCTGGCGCGCTGCCTGATCGAGGGCCGCGACGGCGTCGAGCGCGTCCTGCGCGGGCGGGTCGCCGACGCCGCCGCGACCGACGCCTAGCAGCGAGCGGAGGTCATGAGTCGCGGTCATCGGCGTACCGGCTTACCGGCAGCCAGGTCGTCCAGACGCTCGCGGCCGACCACGAGTAGCGGACGCCCGGCGTCGGCGGCAGGCGGCAGAATCGGGGGCGTGCCGATCGTCGTGGCGGGCCATTCGCTCCAGGAGGTGGACGACGCCGGGACGCCCACGGGCGCAGCGGTCGCCACCGCGGACGTGGCCGCGTTCCGCGCCGAGGTACGCCGCCGCGAGGACGCGGGCGCGCCGCGGTGGGTGTTCACCGACACGGCGGCGGCGTACCCGCCGCTGCTCGCCGGCGGCGTACGGCCGCGCCGTTGTCACGACCTCGCGCTCACCGGCGCGCTGCTGAGCGGGTACGCGGGCGAGCGCGTGGCGGCGGCACCGTCCGACGGGTCCGATGGCGCGCAGCCCGACCTGTTCGCCGTCGAGCCGCCGCCGCCCGATCCGCGCGCCGAGCTGGCCGACGCCGTCGGGCGGTACGCCGCACAGCTGCGCGGCGTCGCCGCGACCACGCTGCCGCGGCGGTTCGAGCTGCTGGTCGCAGCCGAGTCCGCCGGCGCGCTGGCGGCGTGCGAGATGACGGCGGCGGGCATCCCGTGGAGCGTCACCGCACACGACGCCGAGCTCGCCTTGCTGCTCGGCGAGCCGGACCCCGACGGCGGGCGGCCCGGCAGGCTCGCAGCACTCGCGGTCGAGGTGCGGGACGCCTTCGGCCGCGCGGTCAACCCCGACTCCCCCGCCGACCTGCTCGCGGCGTTCCGGCAGGACGGGTACGCGATCGACAGCACCCGCGCGTGGACGCTGCAGCGGCTCGACCACCCCGCCGTCGCCCCGCTGCTGGCGTACAAGGAGCTGGCGCGCATCCACTCGGCGCACGGCTGGGCGTGGCAGCGCGACTGGGTGCGCGACGGCAGGTTCCGGCCGACGTACGTGCCCGGCGGTGTCGTCTCCGGCCGGTGGGCGACGCGTGGCGGCGGCGCACTGCAGGTACCGCGCCGGCTGCGTCGCGCCGTGGTCGCGGATCCCGGGCACCTGCTCGTCGTGGCGGACGCCGGGCAGGCCGACCCGCGTGTGCTCGCCGCGATGTCCGGCGACCCGGGCATGGCAGAGGCGGCGCGCGGCGACGACATGTACGCCGCGCTCGCCGAGCAGGCGTTCGACGGCGACCGCGCCCGCGCGAAGGTCGGGCTGCTCGGCGCGATGTACGGGCAGACCGGCGGCCAGGCGGCACAGCCGCTCGCGACGCTGCGGCGCCGCTATCCCGTCGCGCTGGAGCTGCTCGAGCGGGCCGCGCGGCGCGGCGAGCAGGGTGAGCTCGTCCGCTCGCACCTCGGCCGCACCTGCCCGCCGCCGCGTCCCGGCGAGGTCGACACGGTCCCGGGCGCACGCGCGCGCGGCCGGTTCACCCGAAACTTCGTCGTCCAGGCGACGACGGCGGAGTGGACGCTCGCGTTGCTGGCGGGGCTGCGGCTGCGACTGGCCCGGCTGCGTCGCGCCGACCGCGACGTCGAACTGGTCTTCTACCAGCACGACGAGGTCATGGTGCACGCCGAGCGCTCCCTCGTCGACGACGTCACCGCCGCCGTGCACGACGCGGGCGCGGAGGCCACCCGGCTGCTGTTCGGCGACACGCCCGTGCGGTTCCCGCTCGACGTGAAGGCGGCGGAGTCTTACGCCGACGCGCACTGACCCCCTGGGTGCGGTAGCGTGGCTCGAAGTGACGCGGGGTGCCTGCCGTGGGCGGGCTGAGATCACACCCGTGAACCTGACCTAGTTCGCACTAGCGGAGGAACGTCACCGTGATCCCCAACATCCTCACCATCGCGGGCACCGACCCGACCGGCGGCGCCGGCATCCAGGCCGACCTCAAGACGTTCTCCGCGCTCGGCGGCTACGGCATGTCCGTCGTCACCGCGCTCGTGGCGCAGAACACCCGCGGCGTCGACCGCGTGTTCGACGTGCCCGCCGACTTCGTCCGCGCGCAGCTCGACTCGGTGTTCGCGGACGCCCGCGTCGACGCGGTCAAGATCGGCATGCTCGGCGACGTCGACGTGATCAAGACGGTCGCCGGCGCGCTCGACGACCACAGCCCGCCGCACGTCGTGCTCGACCCGGTGATGGTCGCGAAGAGCGGCGACCGGCTGCTGCGCCCGGACGCGGTCGCCACGCTCCGGGACGTGCTCGTGCCGCGCGCAAGCCTGATCACGCCGAACCTGCCGGAGGCGGCGGACCTGCTCGGCGAGCCCGAGGCGACCACGGCGGACGCGATGGCCGCGCAGCTGCACCGGCTCGGCGTGCTCGGCGTGTCCCGGATCCTGCTGAAGGGCGGCCACCTCCGCGGCGAGCACAGCACCGACCTGCTGCTCGCCGACGGCACCGTGCACCGGTTCGACGCCGAGCGCGTCGACACCGTCAACACGCACGGCACCGGCTGCACGCTGTCGTCGGCGATCGCGACGCTGCGCCCGCAACGCGGCGACTGGCTGACCGCCGTCAGCGAGGCGAAGGCGTACCTGACCGGCACGCTGCGGCACGCCGACGAGCTCGACGTCGGCGGCGGGCACGGCCCCGTCCACCACTTCCACGAGCTGTGGGAACGCTGATGGGGTTCTGCGACAAGGCGTGGCAGCACACCGCAGACCTGCGGGACGCGATCGTCGCGCACCCGTTCAACGCCGCCCTCGCCGACGGCACCCTGCACCGCGACCGGTTCG
>JAFMQP010000275.1 GCA_017354575.1 Acidothermales bacterium
CAGTTCGGCGGCGGCATGCCGGGCCTCCCCGGCATGCCGGGGTCGCGGAAGAGCAAGCAGCGCAAGGGCGGCAAGAACAGCAAGAAGCGCAAGGGCGGCGGGAAGAACCGTTCGGGCGGCGCGAGGTCGGCGCCGTCGGTCGGTTCGGCTCCGCAGGGCATGCCGGACCTCTCCGGCGGGATGCCGGGGGGCATGCCGAGCGGCTTCGGCGGCTTCCGGATGCCGGACCTGTCCAAGCTCGACCCGCCGCCGCGCAAGGACGGCAAGTAGCGCGCTGACCAGGGTGGACGGCAGAGAGGCCGCGCGCTCTGGCACAATGGGAGACCTTCACCGTCATGCCCGGGGCCCTCTCTCCTCGGCATGCACACAGACCAGAGCGGCCGGCACCGTTCCTCACCGGTGCCCGATGCTCAGCCATGCAACCGTTCAGCACACCCGGAATCCAGCCCGGGGCGACATACGAGGAGACACCACACCCGTGGCAGTCAAGATCAGGCTCAAGCGCATGGGGAAGATCCGCAACCCCCAGTACCGCATCGTCGTCGCGGACTCGCGCACCAAGCGAGACGGCCGCGCGATCGAGGAGATCGGGCGCTACCACCCGAAGGAGGACCCCTCCCTCATCGAGGTGAACTCCGAGCGCGCCCGGTACTGGCTCGGTGTCGGCGCCCAGCCGAGCGAGCCTGTGCAGCGGCTGCTCGAGCTCACCGGCGACTGGCAGCGCCACAACGGCGACGCCGACGCCGAGAGCAAGGTGCAGCCGCCCAAGGCGCGTGCCGACAGGCGGGCCGCCTACGAGGCGGCGTCGAAGGAGTCGGCGGGCGTCGCCGACACCGGCAGGGCCGCGAAGAAGACCGCCGAGAGCGACGCTCCGGCGCAGTCCGAGTCCGCGAAGTGAGCATGCTCGCCGAGGCCGTGGAGCACCTGGTCCGCGGAATCGTGGATCACCCCGACGACGTGTCCGTCCGGTCCAAGGTGCTGCGCCGCGGCAAGCTGATCGACGTGCGCGTGCACCCGGACGACCTCGGCCGGGTGATCGGCCGGGGCGGGCGCACGGCGCAGAACCTGCGCACCGTCGTCGACGCCCTCGCCGGCGGAAAGCACCAGCGGGTCGAGTTCGAGGCGCACGGCGGCGGGCGCGGCCCGCGGCGCAACGGCTCCACCCGCTGACCCGGGAGGTTCCTGTGCGCGTCCTCGTGGGCCGGGTGCTCCGTGCGCACGGCCTGCGCGGCGACGTGCTTGTCGACCCGTCCACCGACGAGCCACGGCGCCGGTTCGCACCGGGTGCCACGCTGTACACCGACGACCGGAGCCTGACCGTCGCCGCCGCCGCACCGCACGGCGGCCGCTGGCGGGTGCGGTTCGACGAGGCCGCCGACCGGGACGGCGCCGAGGCGCTGCGCGGGCTCGCGCTGCACGTCGACACCGGTGACCTCGACCGCAGCGCCGACCCCGACGACTTCCACGACGCCGAGCTCATCGGTCTCGCCGTGGTCACCGTCGACGGCCGCCCGCTGGGCGAGGTCGGCGACGTGCTGCACCCGGCACAGGACCTGCTGGTGGTCGACCGGCCGGACGGCTCGCCGGCGTACGTGCCGTTCGTCAAGGCCCTGGTGCCGAGCGTGGACGTCGCAGCCGGGCGGCTGGTCGTCGACCCGCCGCCTGGGCTGTTGGACGAGGAGGGCTAGCGCCGTGCGCGTCGACGTCGTCACCATCTTCCCCGACTACCTCGCGCCGCTGGGCATCTCGCTCATCGGGAAGGCCCGCGCGGCCGGTCTGCTCGACGTGCGCACGCACGACCTGCGGGACTCGACCCACGACGTGCACAGGTCCGTCGACGACACGCCGTACGGCGGCGGGGCGGGCATGGTGATGAAGCCCGAGCCGTGGGGCCGCGCGCTCGACAGCGTGGTCGCGTCCGGCGAGGACGGCGCCCGGCCGCCGCTGCTCGTCGTGCCGACGCCGAGCGGCAGGCCGTTCACCCAGGCCGACGCGGCCCGGTACGCGCGGGAGCCCTGGCTGGTCTTCGCCTGCGGACGCTACGAGGGCATCGACGCCAGGGTGGTGGAGGAGTACGCCGAGCGGATGCCCGTCGAGGAGGTGTCGGTCGGCGACTACGTGCTGGCCGGTGGCGAGGCCGCGGTGCTGGTGATCATCGAGGCGACCGCGCGGCTGCTGCCGGGTGTGCTCGGCAACCCCGAGTCGCTGACGGAGGAGTCGCACGTCGAGGGCCTGCTCGAGTACCCCGTCTACACCAAGCCCGCGGTCTGGCGCGGTCGGGCCGTGCCCGAGGTGCTGATGTCCGGCAACCACCAGCTCGTCGCCCGCTGGCGGCGGGACGCGGCGCTCTCCCGGACCGCCGAGCGGCGTCCCGACCTGTTGCCGCCCGAGCCGGGCTAGCCCTCGCCGGCCGATTTCCGGGCGCCCGGCGGCGTGTGGCAGAATCGAGAGACCCGTGCCGGCCAGACGCAGCGGGTGCAGAGCACTCACCACCTCCAGCTTCGCGAAGGATTCACCATGCACCGCCTCGACGAGATCGACGCCGCCTCGATGCGTACGGACCTTCCGCAGTTCCGGGCCGGCGACACCGTCAAGGTCCACGTCCGCGTGGTGGAGGGCAACAAGAGCCGCATCCAGGTCTTCCAGGGAGCGGTCATCCGGCGGCAGGGCTCCGGCCTTCGCGAGACGTTCACGGTGCGGAAGGTGAGCTACGGCGTGGGTGTCGAGCGCACGTTCCCGCTGCACGCCCCGACGATCGAGCGCGTCGAGGTGGCGACGCTCGGCGACGTCCGCCGGGCCAAGCTGTACTACCTGCGTGACCGCCGCGGCAAGGCCGCCAAGATCAAGGAGCGCCGCGAGGTCACGTCCGCCTCCTGAGCCGCGCGGCACGGTATACGCTCGCAGGCGATGACCGACGACCTCGAGAGCACGACCGCAACCGCCGGGTCGGACAAGCAGCGTAGCGAGCGGACGCGGCGTTGGCGGGGGCGTCGGAGCGCCGACGCCAAGCGGCAGCGGACCGGGGACGCGGAACCCGCGACGAAGGACGAGAAGCCCCAGAAGAAGGGCGCGTTCTTCCGCGAGATGTCCGTCCTCGTCGTCCTCGTCCTGGTGCTGACGGCGTTGCTGCGGGGCTTCGTCTTCGAGGCGTACATGATCCCGTCCGGTTCGATGGAGAACACGCTCCGGATCGGCGACAAGGTCCTCGTCAACAAGCTCGTCTACCGGTTCCGTCCCGTCGAGCGAGGCGACGTGATCGTCTTCGACGGCGCCGGCTCGTTCACCCCCGAGGTCCGGTCCGTGCAGCCGAGCAACCCGGTCAAGCGGGTCGCCGAGAAGGTCTGGCAGTTCTTCGGCGGTGCCCCCGCCGACGAGGAGGACTTCGTCAAGCGGGTCGTCGGCGTCCCCGGCGACCGCGTGGAGTGCCGCAAGGGCACCGACGGCTTCGCGATGTACGTCAACGGCGTGCGCCTGGACGAGCGGCCGTACCTGTACCGCGGCGACCAGCCGTGCTCGCGCGAGTTCGGCGGCAGTGACGCCGTCGTCGTGCCGAAGGGCCGGCTCTGGGTGATGGGTGACCACCGCTCCCTGTCGGCGGACTCCCGCGAGCACGTCGACGACGGCCATTTCGGCACCGTGCCCGAGAAGGCGGTGATCGGCCGCGCGGTCGCGATCGTCTGGCCCACGGGCCACTGGCGGTCGCTCACGCAGCCGGCCACCTTCCGCCAGCGCGCGCTGCACGGCGCCGCGCCCGCGCCCGGTCACCCCGCGGCCCCGCATCCGCTCGGTGCGTCGCTCGCCGCCGTGGCCGTCGTCGGGGCCGGCGTCGGCGGGAGGCGGCGCCGGACGTGATCATGGACGCCCACCCGACCTTCAGGGTCCGGCGCGACTCGGGCATCTACGGCTACGAGCGGGCGCTCGCCCGGTCGGGTCTCGCGCCCGTCGCCGGCGTCGACGAGGCCGGCCGCGGCGCCTGCGCCGGCCCGCTCGTGGTCGGGGCCGCGATCCTTCCGCAGTCCCAGCGCGGCGTCGTCCCCGGTCTCGCGGACTCCAAGGTGCTCACGCCACAGCGCCGCGAGCAGGTGTACGCCGAGATCCTCAAGCGCGCCGTCGCGTGGAGCGTCGTCGTGATCCCCGCGGGGGAGTGCGACCGGCTGGGCATGCACGTGGCGGACATCGAGGGCATGCGCCGCGCGCTGGCCCAGCTCGACACGCAACCCAGGTACGTGCTGAGCGACGGCTTCCCGGTGAGCGGGCTCGCGGTGCCGGGGCTGGCCGTGCCGAAGGGTGACGCGGTGGCCGGCTGCGTGGCGGCGGCGTCCGTGCTCGCCAAGGTCACCAGGGACCGGCTGATGGCCGACCTGCACGACCGGTTCCCCGCGTACGGGTTCGACGTGCACAAGGGTTATGTCACGAGCGGTCACCAGGAGATGCTCGAGCGTCACGGTGCCTGCCCGGAGCACCGGCGCCGCTTCGTGAACGTCGTCGAGGTCATTCGCCGGCACGGGGGGTCGTCTGGTCACAATGGCGGGGCGCGGCGGATCCTGGGAGAGGAGGTGGGGACGTGAGTACCGAGGATCTCGAGAAGTACGAGACCGAGATGGAGCTCCAGCTCTACAAGGAGTACCGCGACGTCCTGAGCCTGTTCACCCACTCGGTCGAGACGGACCGGAGGTTCTACCTCACCAACGACGTCCAGGTGTACCCCCGCACGTCGGGCACCGGCGAGGTGTACTTCGAGGTCACCATGACCGACGCCTGGGTGTGGGACCTCTACCGTACGAAGCGGTTCCTGAAGAGCGTCCGGGTGATCACGTACAAGGACGTGAACATCGAGGAGCTGGCCAAAAGCGACGACCTCGAGCTGCCCAAGGACGGCACTCTCTAGGACGGGCTCGTGCGGTCGGCCTGGATGAGGAACGCGCCCACGATCGCGACCAGCGACAGCACGGCCGCGACCAGGAACGCCGTGTGGACGCCACCCGCGGTCTGCTCGACGGCGGCATCGCCCGCCCTGGCGAGCCCGCTGGCGCGCACGCTCATCACTGTCACGAGCAGCGCCACGCCGGCCGCGCCGGCAAGCTGCTGCGTGGTGGCGAAGATCGCGCTGCCGTACGAGTAGAACCGGGGCTCGACGGCGCCGAGCCCGGCCGAGAACAGCGGCGTGAAGATGAACGCGAGGCCGACGCTGAGCAGGATGTGGAACCCGAGCACGTGCCAGATCGAGCTGGTCGACGTGAACAGCGACGCGTACCAGAGCGACGCGCTGGCGAGCACCGCGCCGGGCACGAGCAGCGCACGCGGGCCGAACCGGTCGTATAGGCGTCCGACCACCGGGCTGAGCAGCCCCATGAGCAGGCCGCCCGGCAACAGCAGCAGGCCGATCACCAGCGGCGCGAGGTGCAGCACGTTCTGCAGGTAGATCGGCAGCAGCACGATCGTGCCGAGCATCGCCATCATCATCACGGCCATCAGTACCGACGCCGTGGTGAACGTACGCGCGCGGAACGTCCGCAGGTCGAGCAGCGCGTTGTCGGTGCGCTGCAGCACCAGCTGCCGCGC
>JAFMQP010000276.1 GCA_017354575.1 Acidothermales bacterium
CGCAGGTCGCCGCGTTCGCCGACCGGCACCTGTCCGTGCGCAAGTCCGGCGACGGTAGTGTGACCGCGAGCGGCGTCGAGCGGCTCGACGAGGCGGCCAGGGTGCGGGAGCTCTCCCGCATGCTCGGCGGGCTCGAGGACTCCGAGCTCGGCCAGGCCCACGCCGACGAGCTGCTCGCCGTCGCCGCCCCCGACCGCAGCGGCCGCAGCTGACCGGCCGCAGCTGACCGGCCGCGCGGGGCCGAGTTGATCACGTTAACGTGATCAACCGGTGCTTCACGCGGTGTGCAGGTCGTGTGAAGCACCGGTTCGTCGTGTGGAGCGCCGGAGCGGGTGAGCTAGGATCGGCGGCCAGTCCTTACCTTCCCTTTGCGATCGCGCAGAAAGGACCGTCGGACGGTGTTGGAGCAGACCCTCGTCATCTTGAAGCCGGATGCGTACGCACGCAGCCTCACCGGCGAGATCATCGCGCGGTTCGAGCGCTGCGGGCTGCGGCTCGAGCAGATCCGCATCTCCCGCGGCGAGCACGCGATCATCGAGGACCACTACCCGCGGGACGACGAGTGGCTCACCGGCGTCGGCGGCAAGACCCTCGCGGACTACGAGCGGCTGGGCATCTCGGCGAAGGAAAAGATCGGCACCGACGACGCCGCCGAGATCGGCCGCACCGTCCGCCGCTGGCTCGTGGACTTCCTCGGCAGCGGCCCGCTCGTCCCGATGGTGCTGTCCGGCAACCGTGCGATCGAGACCGTACGGAAGCTGGTCGGCAACACCCTCCCGGTGGCGGCCGCGCCGGGAACGATCCGCGGAGACTACAGCTCCGACTCCGCCGACCTCGCGAACGACCAGTCCCGCCCGGTGCGCAACCTCATCCACGCCTCCGGCGACCCCGAGGAGGCAGCGCGCGAGATCAAGCTCTGGTTCCCCGGGCTCGCCTGACGCGGGACGCGATCGGGCCTTGCGGCGTGGTGCGCCGCGTGGTAGCGGACGGATCATGGCAGGATTGACCTGTCATGAAGGTACCCACGCTTGGTCGCATCAACGGCGGACGCCTGCCCGGGGTGGTCGGTGTAGCCCGCGTCGGCCGCCGTACCAAGGACCTCACCAAGCGGCTCCGCCCGGGTGACGTCGCGGTGATCGACCACGTCGACCTCGACCGGGTCGGCGCCGAGGCCCTGGTCGCCTGCCGGGTGGCCGCGATCGTGAACGCCTCGCCCAGCATCAGCGGCCGCTACCCCAACCTCGGGCCGCAGATCATCGTCGACGCCGGCATCCCCCTGCTCGACGACGTCGGGTCGGACGTGCTGAACGCGATCGAGGAGGGCGCGCGGGTCCGCGTCGACGGTGACACGCTGTACGTCGGCACCCGGGCGGTGGCGACCGGGGTCGAACAGACCGAGGTGACCATCAAGGAGGCGATGACCGAGGCCAGGTCGGGCCTCTCGGTGCAGCTCGAGGCGTTCGCCGCCAACACGATGGAGTACCTGCGCCGCGAGCGGGAGCTGCTGCTCGACGGCGTCGGCATCCCGAAGATCAGCACGAAGCTGGCCAACCGGCACTGCCTGATCGTCGTCCGCGGCTACCACTACCGCGAGGACCTGCAGACGCTCCGCCCGTACATCCGTGAGTACCGGCCGGTGCTGATCGGAATCGACGGCGGCGCGGACGCGCTCGTCGAGGCGGGGTTCCAGCCGAACCTCATCGTCGGCGACATGGACTCGGTCTCCGACCGCACGCTGAAGTGCGGCGCGGAGATCGTCGTGCACGCCTACCGGGACGGTCGCGCGCCGGGCCTGAAGCGGGTCGAGGAGCTCGGCCTCGAGGCGGTCGTGTTCCCGGCCACGGGCACGAGCGAGGACATCGCGATGCTGCTCGCCGACGACAGCGGCGCGAGCCTCATCGTCGCGGTCGGCACGCACAACAACCTCGTCGAGTTCCTCGACAAGGGCCGCGCGGGCATGGCGAGCACGTTCCTCACCCGGTTGCGGGTGGGCGGCAAGCTCGTCGACGCCAAGGGCGTGAGCAGGCTGTACCGCAGCCGCATCTCCGGCTCGTCGCTGCTCCTGCTCGCGGTGGCGTGCCTGATCACCGTCCTGGTCGCGGGATCCATCTCGCCGGTCGGCACGGTGTTCGCCGCCTGGCTGTCCGACCTCTGGAACCAGATCGTCTACTTCGTCTCCGGATTGTTCACGTGATCGACTTCAGATACCACGTCGTGTCCATCGTCGCGGTGTTCCTCGCGCTCGCCACCGGCATCGTGCTCGGCAGCACCGTGCTGCAGAAGCCGGCACTCAAGACGGCGCAGGGCACGGCAAGCAGCATGCAGCAGAAGAACGCCGACCTGCGCAGGCAGCTGCTCGCGCTGCAGCAGCAGCAGCGGGCCAGCGAGGGCTTCGCGTCGGCGAGCGCGCCGACGCTGCTCGCCAACCAGCTGAGCGCCAAGCGCATCGTCGTCGTCGCCGCCCCCGGCGCGGACGGCGACCAGGTCGACTCGCTGCGCAAGAGCGTGAAGCAGGCGGGCGGCACCGTCACGGGGACCGTCACGCTGAAGGACGGCTACGTCCAGCAGCAGCAGGTCGGCGTCCTCGGCGGGCTCACCGACACGCTGGCGAAGAACACCAAGGTCGCCATCCCGGCGGACGCCGTGCCCGCCGAGCGCGCCGCGATCCTGCTCGCGCACGCGATGGCGACCAGGGACAAGACCACGCTGGGCAAGTCCGACGACGTCGGCAACAGCATCCTGAGCACGTTCAAGGAGGCGAAGTTCCTGAGCGTCGACGGGACCCCGCAGAACCACGCGGACCTCGCCGTGGTGGTCGGGCCCACGCAGCCGTACCCGTCGAAGGGCGCGTCGGCGTCGAACAGCGCGATCGTGGCCCTCGCCAAGCAGCTGGACGTCGCCGGCAGCGGCAGCGTGCTCACCGCGCCGACGCCGTCGGCCGGGCCGGACGGTGTCGTGGCGGCCCTCCGCGGTGACGACGACGCGAAGAAGCGGGTGTCGTCGGTCGACAACCTCGATGCGCCGGCCGGCACCGTGGTGAGTATCCTCGCGCTCGCACTGGACGGTGGCGGCAAGGTCGGCCAGTGGGGTGCGGGCACCGGAGCCGACGGTGTCGCCCCGACGCCGACGCCCGCTCCGGCCACGAGCAAGGCTCCGTGACCGCTCTGACCCGATAGGCCTTCGGCATGGCAGTGTGTCCCGCGACGTCCGCCAGGAGCGTCGCCTTCCGCCTGTTCCGGCGGGCGGCGATCGCGGGCGGTGCCGCGCTCGCCGCGCGGGTCGCGTACCGCGCACTGACCAGCCGCCCGCCGGGCGGTGCGAAGACGTGGGCGCGCACCAACCACCGCGGTGAGCCGGTGACCCTGCTCGAGGGGCCGGCGGCGGCGGTCGGCGCCGGGACGGCGCTCGCGCTGATCCCCGGACTGCCCGGACGGCTGCGCCTGGCGGGCGCGCTGTGCGCGGCGGGAACGGCGGGCGTCGGTGCGTTCGACGACCTGGCAGGCTCCGGCGACTCGCGCGGCTTCCGCGGCCATCTGGGCGCGCTCACCCGCGGCGAGGTGACGACGGGGATGGTGAAGATCGCCGGCATCGGCGTGGTCGGCCTGGCCTCGTCCGCACTGGTGCACCGCGAGCCGGTCGACGTGCTACTCGGCGGGCTGTTCGTCGCCGCGGGAGCCAACCTGGTGAACCTGTTCGACCTGCGGCCGGGCCGTGCGCTCAAGGTCGTGCTGGCGCACGCGCCGGCGGTGCTCGCCGGTACCGGCGTCGCGGGCGACCTGGCCGCGGCACCGGTCGGCGCGGCCGCCGGGCTGGTCGGCGTCGACCTCGACGAGCAGGCGATGCTCGGCGACGCCGGCGCCAACGCGCTCGGCGCCCTGCTCGCGCTCGCGGGCACCGCGGGACTGTCCCGCCGCACCCGGCTGGTGCTGCTCCTCGGCACCGTGGGCCTCACCGCGGCGAGCGAGGTGGTCAGCTTCACCGGGGTCATCCAGCAGACGCCGCCGCTGCGCGTCCTCGACGAGCTGGGACGCCGGCCGCGGGACGAGCGACCACCCGCGGAGCCCACCGAGGCGACATGACGGCGCGCGTCGACGGCACCCGGGTGCCGTCATGACGCCGCTCGACCCGGCCGACCCCGTCGCCACGACCGAGACCGGCACCGGCCGGGCGGCACGGCTCGCCGGCGGCCTCGCCGGCGGCGCGCTGGTGATCGCCGTGGTCACCGTCCTCGCCCGGGTCGCGGGGTTCGGCCGGTGGCTGGTGTTCTCCCACACCGCGGGCCAGACGTGCCTGGCGACGGCGTACTCGACGGCCAACCAGGTGCCGAACGTGGTGTTCGAGGTGGTCGCCGGCGGGGCGCTCGCGAGCGTGGTGGTGCCGGTGCTCGCCGGCCCGGCCGAACGCGGCGAGCGCGTGTTCACGTCGCGTACGGTCTCGGCCCTGCTGAGCTGGACGCTCGCCGTCACGGTGCCGATCGTGCTGCTCGGCCTGCTCGTCACCGGCCCGGTGATGCGGCTGCTCGTGCACGGCAACCCGGTCGGCTGCTCGGCCGGGACGGTCGTCGCGGTCGGCGCCCCGATGCTCGCGGTGTTCCTGCCGCAGATCCCGCTGTACGGGGTCGCGGTCGTGCTCGGCGGGACGCTCCAGGCGCACCGGCGGTTCGCGGCGCCCGCCGCGATGCCGCTGGTGAACAGCGTCCTCGTCGCGGCGACGTACGTGCTGTTCGCGGCGCTCGCGGGCGGCCGGCAGGACGACATCGCCGCGCTGCCGCGTACCGCCTGGGTCGTGCTCGCCGCCGGGACGACCTTCGGTGTCTTCGGTCTCGCGTTGACCGTGGTCGTGCCGATGGTGCGGACGGGCGTGCGGCTGCGTCCGACGCTGCGGTTCCCGCCCGGCGTGGCGCGCCGGATCGGCCGGCTGGCGGGCGCGGGTCTGGCCGTGCTGGTGGCGCAGCAGGTCTCCGCGATCGTGGTGATCTGGCTGGCCAACGCCGTCGGCGGCTACCTCGTCATCTACAACTACGCCTGGGCGCTCTACCTGCTCCCGTACGCCGTGCTGGCGGTGCCGCTCGCCACGAGCGCGTTCCAGCGGCTCGCGGCGCTCGCGCACGACCGCGACCACGCCGGTTTCGCCGCGACGACGGCGACGACGACCCGGATGGTCGTACTGGCCTCCTGCCTCGGCGCGGCCGCGCTGGCGGGCGTGGCGGCACCGGTGTCCCGCGTCTTCCTGCACGGCACGCTGGGCGTCGCCGACCCCCGCGTGCTGGCCGCGGCGATGGTCGCGTTCGCGCCCGGCGTCGTCGGCTACGGGCTCATCGCGCACCTGGGCCGCGCGCTCTTCGCCAGCGGGCACGGCCGTGCGTCCGCCGGGGCGACGGTGGCCGGCTGGGGCGGCGTCGTCGTCGCCGACATCGTGCTGGTGGCGGCGCTGCCGCGGTCGCAGATCGTGGCGGCCCTGGGGTGGGGCAGTTCGATCGGGATGACGGTGGCGGGCGTCGCGCTGCTCGTGGCCACCGGGTGGACGTCCGGACGCGGCGCCGTGGCGGGCGTGCCGCGTA
>JAFMQP010000277.1 GCA_017354575.1 Acidothermales bacterium
GTTGGCGGCCGAGCAGGACGGGGTCTTCACGCGGGGCCAGGCGGTCAGACGCGGCGTGGACGACGCCGAACTGGGGCGGCTGGTCAAGCGCCGTGAGCTTATCCGACTGCGACGCGGCGCCTACTTACCTGCCGTCCTGCACGACGAGGCGGACGCGGTCGGCCGGCACCTGCTGTTGATCCGCGCGGTGCGGCTCTCGTTGCGCGAACGCGTCGTGCTCAGCCACGCCTCGGCCGCGGTGCTGCACGGCCTCACGCTGTGGCGCGTCGACCTGTCCCGTGTGCACGTGACCCGCCTCGACGCAGGCGCGCCACGGGACCAGGCCGGCGTCGAGCATCACGTGGGCGAGGTCGACCCGGCGCAGGTCGTCGGCCGCCGAGGCATGCCGACGGTGTGCGCCGCGCGTGCCGTCGTCGAATGCGCGATGACCGCGGAGTTCGAGTCGGGTGTCGTCCTCGCCGACTCGGCGCTGCACCACGGCCTGGTGACGGGCGAGGAGCTCCGCACCGTGCTGGACGGGATGCGCTGCTGGCCCGGCGCCATCGCCGCCGGGCGCGTCGTGTCGTTCGCCGACGGCGGATCGGAGAGCGTCGGCGAATCACGAGCGCGGGTGCTGTTCGCCCAGCAGGGGTTGCCGGCACCGGTGCTCCAACGGGAGATCAGTGATCGTCGCGGTGAGCGGGTCGGCCGCACCGACTTCCTGTTCGAGGACGAGCGGACGATCGTCGAGTTCGACGGCCGGATCAAGTACGGCCGCGAGGGCGTCGCCGCCCCCGGCGTGGTCGTCCGCGAGAAGGTGCGCGAGGATCGGCTGCGTGAGCTGGGCTACGAGGTCGTCCGGATCACCTGGGAGGACCTCGCCCATCCCGAGCGGACGGCGGCACGGATCCGGGCTGCGTTCGCGCGTTCCCGTGTGCGCCGGCACGTCGCGGCAGGCTGACTCCACACGCTGAGCTGCACCGTCACATGGTCTGCCCGCCGTGTGAGGCTTCAGCTCAGCGTGTGATCACGGAAATGACCTACATAACATGATCATTTCGAGTACGCCGGGCGGGCGGCGAGCACGTACGCGGGTCAGCTGAACTCGGCGAGGGTGCGTTCGGCTTCGGCGAGCCATTCGCGGCGGGCGGCGGCGGCGGTGCGGGCGTCCTCGGCGTCGCGCATCCGGCCGGAGGTCTCGGCGGACTCGGCGGTGGCCTCCAGCTTCTCGATGGACTCGCGGAGCTGGTTGACGGTCGCCTCGGCGCGGGCGCGGGCCTCCGGGTTGGTGCGCTGCCACTCGCGTTCCTCGGCCTCGCGGACGGCGTCCTCGACGCGCCGCAGCCGCGACTCCACCTGGCCGCGCTCGGCCCGCGGCACCGGGCCGGCCTCGTTCCAGCGTTCGTGTAGGTCACGCAGCGCGCTTCGGGCGGCGGCGAGGTCGGTGACGGGCAGCAGCCGCTCGGCCTCGTCGCACAGGGCGATCTTGCGCTCCAGGTTCTGCCGCTGCTCGCTGTCGCGCTGCTCGAACGCGGCCGAGCGCGCGGAGAAGAACGTGTCCTGTGCGGCCTTGAACCGCTGCCACAGCTGCTGGTCGGCCTCGCGGTCCGCCCGGCCGGCGGCACGCCACTGGTTCATCAGCTCACGGAACTGCCCGGACGTGGGGCCCCACTCGGTCGAGTCGCGCAGGCTCTCCGCCTCCTTGACGATGCGCTCCTTGGCCGTGCGGGCCTCCTCCTGGTGGCTCGCGAGGTCCTGGAAGTAGCGGCGGCGGCGCTTCGCGAACGCGTTGCGCGCGGCGGCCAGCCGCTTCCAGAGCGCCTGGTCACCGGCGCGGTCGAGCCGGTCGAGCGTCTTCCAGGTGTCGATGATCTCGCGGATCCGGTCGCCGCCGGCCTTCCACCTGGTGCCGTTCTCGGCGATCTCTTCGGCCTCCGCGACCAGCTCCTCCTTGCGCGCCCGCGTCTGCGCGCGCTGCTGCTCACGCTCCTCGCGCAGCTCGGCACGCCGGTGGTCGATCGCCGGTACGAGACCGTCGAGGCGGGCGGCGAGCGAGTCCAGGTCGCCGATGGCCGCCGCCGTCACGACGCTGTCACGCAGGTGCTGCACCTGCTTGGCGGCCTGCTCGGGTGACACGGCGCCTCGGCCGAGCCGCTGCTCGAGGAGGTCGACCTCGGTCTGCAGCTCGTCGAACTTGCGGCGGAAGAACGCGAGCGCCTCGTCGGGGGAGCCGGCCTGCCACGACCCGATGACGCGCTCACCGTCCGCGGTGCGCACGTACACGGTGCCGTCGTCGTCGACACGGCCCCACGGGTCGCTCGTCACGGCTCCTCCTCCGGCCCTCGGTCCGCTCACTACTTGCCGAACGTGACCTTCTCTATGGTGACGTTCTTCTTCGGCGGGCCGCCGCCGGCCTGTGGATCGTTCTTGGTCGGGCCGGTCTTCCCGACGTCCTCGACCATACCCAGCCCGCCGGTCACGTGTCCGAAGATCGTGTACTGCGGGGGCAGCGGCGAGTTCTTCCAGACGATGAAGAACTGGCTCCCGTTACTGTCCGGCGTACCGCTGTTCGCCATGGCGAGCACGCCCGTCGTGTACTTCGCGCCCTTGATGTTCTCCGTCCCGAACTGGTAGTCGGGGCCCTGGGCCGTGCCCGCCGGCTTGCCGCACTGCAGGACGTAGATCTGCTTGTTCACCACGCGGTGACAGGCGGTCTTGTCGAAGAACTTCTTCGACGCCAGGTACTGGAACGAGTTGACGGTGCAGGGTGCCTTCTTGCCGTCGAGCGACATGACGATGTTCCCGCGGTTCGTGGCCATCGTGGCCGTGACGTCCTGCTTCGCCGGCTTCTTCGCCGGCATGCCGACGTCCTTGGTCGCACCGGCACCGGCCTGCGCCGGGACCTTCGTGTAGAGGCACTGGCCCGGCGGCACGGTGGGGGCGGAGGACTGCGGCGCGGACGACGTGGGCGCCTCGCTCGTCGGCATCGACTCGCTGGAGTTCCGGTCCTTCTTGGACAGGGTGAACGCCAGCGCGCTCATCCCGCCGACGACCACCACCACGATGACCACGGACGTGACCACCGCCCTGATCGTGCGGTTCCGTTCGTCCTTGCGCATCCGCCGGGCAACCTGGCGCTGGTAGCGCTCGCGCTGCATCTGCCTGCGTCGCTCGTTGCCGGGCACGCGTTCGCCTCCTCGAGGTCGGGTCAAACCGGAATCCGGGGTCTCGGCATGCTATCCGGCCTGGCTGTACGGGTCAGGGCCCCGGCCTAGGTTGATGCAGCGTCGTGACCGTCGCCCCGTACCCGACCTCCATATGTCGTTCGCGGCCACCGTGCCACCGTCGGTACGCTCGGTGTCTGAGGACGGCTCAAGAGGTGGGTGGACGTGCTGATCGCCGGCTTCCCCGCTCAGGCGTTCGACACGAACTGTTACGTGGTCGCGCCGGAGGCGGGCGAGGAGTGCGTCGTCGTCGACCCCGGTTACGGGGTGCGCGACCGGCTCGACGAGGTGATCGCCGAGCACCGGCTGCGTCCCGTGGCCGTGCTGCTCACCCACGGGCACATCGATCACACCTTCTCGGTGACGCCGGTCTGCGGCGCGCGGGGCGTGCCCGCGTACGTACACCCCGAGGACGTGCCGCTGCTGGAGCGCCCGGAACGCGGGTTGTCGCCCGAACTGGCCGCGATGCTCGGCGGGTTCGAGTGGGCGGAGCCGGACGACGTGAAGCCGCTGGGCGACGGTGAGCGGCTCCGCCTCGCCGGGCTCTCCCTCACCGTCGACCACGCGCCCGGCCACACCCGGGGCTCGGTGCTGTTCCGGCTCCCCGGTGACGACGGCGGCCCGGCCAGCTGCCTCGCCGGCGACGTGCTCTTCGCCGGGTCGATCGGGCGCACCGACCTGCCCGGCGGCGATCACCCGACCATGCTGAAGACGTTGCGGGACAAGATCCTGCCGCTGCCCGACGAGACCGTCGTCCTCCCCGGCCACGGGCCACATACCACGATCGACCGGGAGCGGCGGACGAACCCGTTCCTGCTCGAGCTCATCGGATGACCCCCACGACACAGGCGACACGGAGGACACGGACTTGATCCGCACCCATGACGCCGGCGCGCTGCGCGCCGGGCACGCAGGCCAAGAGGTGACGCTCGCGGGTTGGGTGGCCCGCAGGCGTGATCACGGCGGCGTGATCTTCGTCGACCTCCGCGACGCGAGCGGCGTCGCCCAGGTGGTCTTCCGGGCCGACGAGGTCGCGGCCGCGGCTGGCGAGCTCCGCAGCGAGTACTGCGTCGAGGTCGTGGGCACCGTCGTACGCCGGCCTGCGGGCAACGAGAACCCGGCGCTGCCGACGGGGGAGGTGGAGGTCGACGCGTCCGCGCTGACCGTGCTCAGCGCGTCCGCTCCGCTGCCGTTCCCGCTCGACGAGCACGTCGAGGTCGGCGAGGAGAACCGGCTGAAGTGGCGCTACCTCGACCTGCGCAGGCCCGGGCCTGCCGCGGCGATCAGGCTGCGGTCGGAGGCCAACCGGGTGGCGAGGCAGGTGCTGCACGAGCGCGACTTCGTCGAGATCGAGACGCCGACCATGACCAGGTCGACGCCCGAGGGCGCGCGCGACTTCCTGGTGCCGGCGCGGCTGCGCCCGGGCTCCTGGTACGCGCTGCCGCAGTCGCCGCAGCTGTTCAAGCAGCTGCTCATGGTCGCCGGGATGGAGCGGTACTACCAGATCGCCCGCTGCTACCGCGACGAGGACTTCCGCGCGGACCGGCAGCCGGAGTTCACCCAGCTCGACATCGAGATGTCGTTCGTCGACGAGGACGACGTGCTCGCGGTCGGGGAGGCGGTCGCCGCCGCGCTGTGGCGCGAGCTGGCCGGCCACGAGATCGAGCTGCCCATCCCGCGGCTGAACTACGGCGAGGCGATGGCGCGGTTCGGCACCGACAAGCCGGACCTGCGGTTCGATCTGGAGCTCACCGACCTCACCGAGTACTTCGCGGCCACGCCGTTTCGCGTCTTCAAGGCCCCGTACGTCGGCGCCGTCGTCATGCCCGGCGGCGCGAGCCAGACCCGCAGGCAGCTCGACGGCTGGCAGGACTGGGCGCGCGGGCGCGGCCACAAGGGTCTGGCGTACGTGCTCGTCGGCGACGACGGCACGCTGGGCGGCCCGGTGGCGCGCAACGTCTCCGAGGAGGAACGGCTGGGCCTCGCGAAGGCGGTCGGCGCGGAGCCGGGCGACGCTGTGTTCTTCGCCGCCGGTGAGGCGAAAGCCGCGCGTTCGCTGCTCGGCGCCGCCCGGCTGGAGATCGGCCACAGGTGCGGCTTGATCGACGAGAGCCGCTGGTCGTTCGTCTGGGTCAACGACGCGCCGCTTTTCGAGCTGGTGGCCGACACCGACGACGTGGCGGTCGGGTCGGGCGCGTGGACGGCCGTCCACCACCCGTTCACCGCTCCCAATGCGGAGTGGGTCGACCGGTTCGAGCAGTCGCCGGGTGAGGCGCTGGCGTACGCGTACGACCTCGTCTGCAACGGCAACGAGATCGCCGGCGGGTCCATCCGTATCCAC